>CAMOVB010000007.1:0-34520 GCA_946626925.1 uncultured Prevotellaceae bacterium | reverse complement strand
CGGGGGTCGGGGGGCCTAAATGTTTGCAATCGACATGATGTCCGCAAATACTCCTGCTGCCGTTACGCTTGCACCAGCTCCATAACCCTGAATGAGCATTGGGTACTGGTTATAACGCTCCGTGGTGATGAGGATAATGTTGTTGCTGCCCTCAAGCCCGTAGAATGGATGACGTTCACCCACCTTCTGGAGACTTACGCTACCTTTGCCGTTTTCAAGTTTAGCCACAAAGCGCCAACGCTGGTGTTCTGACTCGAGTACCTTACGGTCAGCCTCAAACTGAGCATCAAGACTTGGGAGGTTCTTCCAGAACTCTTCAAGCGTGCCGTCAAAGAATGACTGAGGAATGAAGAGTTCCTTTGTCACGTCTTCCTGACTCAACTTGTAACCTGCCTCACGAGAGAGGATAACAAGTTTGCGGATAACGTCCTGTCCACTCAAGTCAACACGTGGGTCAGGCTCTGCATAACCCTCTTCCTTTGCAAGACGAACCGTCTCAGAGAAAGGAATCTTCTCGGATATGGTGTTGAAGATGAAGTTGAGCGTACCTGAAAGGACAGCTTCAATCTTCAGAATCTTGTCGCCTGAGTTGCGGAGGTCATTTATCGTATTGATGATCGGAAGACCTGCTCCCACGTTTGTCTCGAAGAGGAACTTCACACCACGCTTGCGAGCCGTAGCCTTAAGCTTGGCATAGTTCTCGTAGTCGCCAGATGCTGCCACCTTGTTTGCTGCAGTCACAGAGATGTTGTGGCTGAGGAAATCGTGATAGAGACTTGGCACATCCGAACTTGCCGTACAGTCAACGAAAACGCTATTGAAGATATTCATGCCGATGACCTCGTTCTTGAGACGTGCGAGGTCACTTGGCTCGGCTTGCTTGAGCATAGAACGAAGCTTAGCAACTGAGAATACTCCATTCTCGTTGTATTGTGTGAGGTCTATGCCGTTACGGTCAAAGATTGCATTATGACCGCTTGCAATACCTACGACATTTATCTTGAGGTTACGCTCCTTCATGAGTTTCTTCTGCTGACCAGCAATCTGTTCGAGAAGACTTCCGCCCACCGTACCAATTCCGCAGAGGAACACGTTCAGGACTTGGTACTCTGACAGAAAAAAGGAGTCGTGAATTACGTTAAGACTCTTTCTGAGTGACTTTCCCTCTACGACGAAAGAGATGTTTGTCTCACTCGCACCCTGAGCACATGCAATAACGCTGATACCGTTACGTCCGAGAGTTCCGAAGAGCTTACCCGCAATACCAGGAGTATGCTTCATATTCTCACCCACGATGGCTACGGTAGCAAGGTCACGCTCAAGCTTCATCTTGAACATAGAACCAAGTTCAATCTCCTTGGCAAACTCGTTGTTCAATACCTCACATGCAGCATCAGCATCCTCATTACGGACACCAATTGATGTAGAGTTTTCAGAAGAAGCCTGACTCACCAGGAACACACTTATGCCATTGGCGGCAAGAGTGGAGAAGATGCGCTGGTTGACACCGATGACACCCACCATGGAGAGACCGCTGACCGTGATGAGGCTCGTGTTGTTGATACTTGAGATACCCTTGATGGCACGAGCAGATTTGTCACAGTCGGCTGTGATGATTGTTCCCTTGTCCTCTGGTCGGAACGTATTCTTGATGAGGATAGGGATGTTCTTGACGCAAACAGGATAGATTGTAGGAGGGTAAACCACCTTGGCACCGAAGTTACAAAGCTCGGTTGCCTCCACGTATGACAACTGGTCAATCGGATAAGCCGTATTGATGACACGAGGGTCAGCTGTCATGAATCCGCTTACGTCTGTCCATATCTCGAGAACCTTGGCGTCGAGCGTAGCAGCAATAATGGCTGCCGTGTAATCTGAACCGCCACGTCCGAGGTTCGTTATTTCACCTGTTACAACATCTGTGGAGATGAATCCACCTGCGAGACAAACCTTGTGGTCAGCCTTTCCGCTCATAAAGTCAGCAAATGCCTGCTTGATGAGTGGTGCAGAGATGCTGTTGCTGTAATAATTCTTGCCGTGTCTTTTTTTTGTCTTGATGTATTCAAGTGAATTGTACCATTTTGCATCCTTCACGAGTGTTGCCACGATATTGCTTGAAATACGCTCTCCAAAAGAGACGATAGCGGCACTTGTCTTCTCGCTGAGGTCGCGAAGAAGGAAGACGCCCTTGTATATTCCGAGTAATTGTTCGAGGAGATCATCTACGGTAGCAAGGAGACGGGCCTTCTTGTCAGCATCCGTGATGATGGCTTCTATCATGGCATGGTGGCGCTCCACCATCTCGTTGTACGAGGTGAGGTATGCGGTATCACCGGTGACTGCAAGCTTGGAAGTCCCGATAAGCTTATCGGTTATTCCTCCCAGAGCAGAAACGACTACAACTACAGGCTCATCGCATGCCTCTACGATTTTCTTAAGATTAAGAATGCTTTCTACGGAACCTACGGATGTTCCGCCAAATTTCAGTACTTTCATTTGTTGTTTTTAACTGTATTTGAATTTGGCGCAAATTTACTCCTTTTTGATGAATTTACAAAGTGTTTCGTGCCAAATGGTCAAATATACTTATGATTTAAAATAAAAACCCATCAAATGGCTGAAATTTTGTAAGCAATTGGACAATTTTTACATTTTAGCAAATTGTCCAAAATAATTATCTTTACAGTTCTTTTTGACACCATAATCGTATTTTTATTTAAAAACTGCTTGTGGTATCAAGAAAACTCCGTACATTTGCAAGCGGTTTTAATACAAACACACTCAAAATGGAATCATTAAAGCATGAATGTGGTGTGGCAATGATACGATTGCTCAAACCGCTTGATTATTACGAGAAGAAGTATGGCGACAAGCACTACGCTCTTGGCAAGCTCTACCTTATGATGGAAAAGCAGCATAACAGAGGTCAAGAGGGAGCTGGTGTCGCCAGCGTCAAACTCCACCAACCATCGGGACACGAATACATGTATAGAGAGAAGGCTGAGGGCAAAGATGCCATCACCAAAGTCTTCGGCTCCATTTATCAGCAAATATCATCTATCGACGAGGATGACCCATCTGCAGGACCCGCCTTTCTTGGCGAACTGTACATGGGTCATCTTCGTTATTCTACTACTGGTAAGGGAGGACTCAAGTACGTGCATCCATTCCTAAGACGTAACAATTGGAGAGCCAAGAACCTGTGTCTCTGTGGCAACTTCAACATGACCAATATAGATGAGGTCTTTGCTTTCCTTACGCAACAGGGACAGAGCCCACGTATCTATAGCGACTCTTACATCATGCTCGAACTTATGGGTCATCGCCTTGACCGTGAGGTGGAGCGTCTCTTCGTGGAGGCTAAGGAGCAAGGACTTGAGTCAACTGACATCACGAAGTATATTGACTCACACGTGGATATGAGTAACGTACTCAAGACAACACTTCCCCACTTTGACGGTGGTTACGTGATGTGCGGAATGACGGGAAGCGGAGAGATGTTTTCGATGCGTGACCCTTCTGGCATCCGTCCTGCCTTCTACTATGCAGACGACGAGATTGTGGCTATTGCCAGCGAGCGTCCTGTACTCCAGACGACATTCGACCTCAACCTTGAGGACGTTAAAGAACTACAGAGGGGACAGGCACTCATCATCAATCGTGCTGGCGAGATGCGTCTTGAACAGATTCTGCCTGCTGCTGAGAATAAGGCCTGTTCATTTGAGCGCATATATTTCAGCCGTGGAAACGACTATGACATCCACAAGGAGCGCAAGCAACTTGGTTACCAGTTGCGTGACCAGATTCTCAAGGCTGTAGATGGCGACCTTGAGCACTCCGTATTCTCATATATTCCTAATACTGCTGAGGTTGCATATTACGGCATGCTCGACGGCATGAGAAGCATCTCACCAGTAATACGTACAGAGAAGGTGGTATGGAAAGACATCAAGTTACGTACATTCATCACAGAGGGAAGCACCCGTAATGACCTTGCCGCTCATGTCTATGACATCACGTTTGGCTCAGTCGAACCAAATGTGGATAACCTTGTCGTTATAGATGACAGCATCGTACGAGGCACAACCCTAAGGGAGAGCATCATCAAGATTCTTGACCGCTTGCACCCTAAGAAGATTGTCATCGTAAGTTCTGCTCCTCAGATACGTTATCCTGACTATTACGGAATAGACATGAGTCGTATTGGCGAGTTCATCGCCTTTCAGGCATGTGTGTCTCTCCTGCGTGAACGCAAGATGACGAACATACTTGATGACACATACGCCAAGTGCAAGGCTGGTGACCTTGAGGCAATACGATCCATCTACGAACCATTCACAGCAGAGGAACTGAATGCCAAGATGGTTGAACTCCTCCGTCCAGAGGGCGTGACAACACCAATCGAACTTGTTTTTCAGACAATCGAAGGTCTTCACTCTGCCATTCCAAATCATCCTGGCGACTGGTACTTCACAGGTCACTACCCTACACAAGGAGGTGCCCGTCTTGCTGCCAAAAGTTTCGTTGACTGGTACGAAAAGAACTCAAAGAAATGATAGCCACAATACAAACATAAATAAAAAGAATTAAGTCTTAACAGTGGCTCTAAAACTTAACTCAACTTTAGCAAGTATAGCTTACGATTTACTTGTAAGGAGTTATAGAGTAGTTATAGTGGAGTTAAAAAGGAGTTAAAAAGACGATACTTTTTTGCGGATTGTTTTTTAAATCACTATGCGATAGACATTCGTCTTTTTAGCTTCCTATATAACTTCTTTTTAACTTCTCTTTAACTACTAACTAAAGTTCAGAACTCAAAAACTCACAAACTTAAAAACTCACAAACTTAAAAACTTAAAAACTCACACACACATGACTCGTTATATATTTGTTACAGGAGGAGTTGTTTCCTCACTCGGTAAAGGAATCATTTCATCAAGTATAGGTAAGCTGTTACAAGCAAGAGGCTACAGCATTACCATTCAGAAGTTTGACCCATACATCAACATCGACCCGGGTACTCTCAACCCATACGAACATGGAGAGTGCTACGTGACTGTTGACGGTATGGAGACAGATCTCGACCTCGGTCATTATGAGCGTTTCACGGGCATCCGTACCACTCGTAACAACTCCATGACTACAGGTCGTATCTACCAGAGTGTCATCGAGAAGGAGCGTCGTGGTGACTACCTCGGCAAAACCATTCAGGTCGTACCTCACATCACAGACGAGATAAAGAACAACATACGTTCTTTTGAAGGTACGTTCGACTTCGTAATCACAGAGATAGGCGGTACGATAGGCGACATCGAGTCAGCACCATTCCTTGAAGCCATCCGCCAGTTGCGATGGGAGATGGGTAAGAATGCCATAAGCGTACACCTCACATACGTGCCTTACCTCAAGGCTGCCGATGAGCTGAAGACTAAACCAACACAGCACTCCGTAAAGGAGATGCAAGGAATGGGTATTCAGCCAGATGTACTCGTACTCCGTACTGAGAAACATCTCTCTGACGGTATGCGTCAGAAGGTGGCATCATTCTGTAATGTTGACCTCGAATGTGTCGTACAGAGCGAGGATATGCCAAGCATCTACGAAGTGCCAGTAAGCATGCAGAGACAAGGACTTGACTCTGCCATCCTCCGCAAGTTCGGTATTCCTGTAGGCGAGACACCAGCCATGCTTCCATGGAACCGATTCCTCGAACTCCAGCGTTCAGCCAAGAAGGAAGTACGTGTAGGTCTTGTTGGCAAGTATGACCTTCAGGATGCCTACAAGAGCATACGTGAGAGCCTCAACCTTGCAGGTATATATAATGGCGTGAAGGTGAAGATTGACTTCATCAATAGCGAGGACATTACCGAGGACAACGTAGCCGAGAAACTCTCAGGCGTAAAGGGAATACTCGTATGTCCTGGCTTTGGTCAGCGAGGCATCGAGGGCAAGATTATTGCTGCCCACTACACCCGTGAGCACGACATACCTACATTCGGTATCTGCCTTGGTATGCAGATGATTGTCATCGAGTTTGCCCGTAATGTACTCGGATATAAGGATGCCAACTCACGTGAGATGGACGACAAGACGCCTCACAACGTCATCGACATCATGGAAGAGCAGAAGAACATCACAAAGATGGGAGGTACCATGCGACTTGGTGCATACGGCTGTACCCTTCGCAAAGACAGCCGTGTAGCCACAATATACGGTGAGACGGAGATAAGCGAGCGTCACCGCCACAGATACGAGTTCAACAACACATACAAGGAAGAGTACGAGAATAAGGGCATGAAGTGCGTAGGCTTCAACCCAGAGAGCGACCTCGTGGAGATTGTCGAGATACCAGAAAAGAAATGGTACATCGGTACTCAGTTCCACCCAGAATACTCAAGTACCGTCCTTCACCCACACCCATTATTCATGGACTTCGTGAAGGAAATAGCTAAGGACTAAAGCCAGAACAAAAAGATACAAAATATTAAAGGCTGTGAGGAATCTCCCCGCAGCCTTTTTATTTTGATTTGTTTAACTCTTTTATTATGTCATCCACAATACAAGCATCGGCAAGAAGATACAATCCAGTTTCCTTGTCATGTAGTTTGCGACAGGTGTCCGAAGTATAAAACATATCCAGAGCCTTTTCTATGTCTATATTGAGTGTTGTGGACAGTTGGGAAACTATTCGCCCAATCTTATTCCACATATTCAAGTCGTTAAGCATGTTGTACAGTTTGTATGAATGTCAAATGTTTATCTATTATCTCTTGGTTGAGTATGCATATCTGATTGTTTGGCTGGTGTTTAGACAATTCTGCCAGAGCGTGTGCCTCGTCAATTGTTCCGTTCATGAAACCCTCTACGGTATCCACCACACGGTCATTTGCCACTCCACCTTCTACACAGTCAAAGTCTTTGCTGCTGTCATACCCCTTGCGGCATGCTACTATGAAATGAAGCCAATAAGAATCGTATCGCTCAAATATGTAGTAGCGGTAATCACGCTTTACACTTTCAATATCAAAAGCGTATTCGTTGACGACGGGTGTTTCCAGCATCTGACGTGCGGTTCTTCCAGCCCATTCTTCCGCTTGCTGTAACCTACGGGTGACATAAAATCCAAAGCCGAAGTCCAAATTCTTGCGCCCCTTGTCGGTTCTTGGATTTTCTATTATGTCAACTCCTCCGTGAAATACCGTAATCATGCTTGCACTCCTTTCTTCTTTTCCCATATTTCTATGGTCTTTAGAATATCTTCTGTTATGTTCTGACGACTCTCTGAGTGCAGCACATTATAGCATGGCAGTATGTAGTCCTTTATTAGTCCAATTCGCACCATACGTCTGTACATCGCATCGGAGGTCATACCTGTGGCTTTGGCTGCGGTCTCTATGCACGATGCCACAAATATGGCTTTACACTCTTCCAATGAAGGATTGTATGTGTATTTTAAGTCTGCAAGATTCATCATAATTCCATGCATTTTTGTTGTTGCTGCAAAATTATGAATATTTTACCAATAAAGAATAGGTTTTCTTTTGTTTTCTTTGGTTTTCCCCATGTTTTTCTAACTGGCCGCTTGGCGGCAAATTTGATGTGGAAATGTCTCTGATGAAGAAAATATGAAAAAGACAACCTTATTTCGCTTCTTGCTATAAATCGGGTACTGCCGAAGTACCGCCAAAGTACTGACTAACTATAGACGAAGTACTGACTAAGTACTGACTATGAACTTTAGGACAATTTGGAAAAAGTAAAAACTCCACAATATTTGCCTCTTTCTCTTATCGGTCTCTTATACATTCGTTGAAAATCTGCTACTTATCTGCAAAATAGCAGAGGAACAGCGGACTTACATCGGAGTAACATAAGAGTCATAACCTCGGATAGGCAGACTAAAGAACATTTGTCATATCAAAGGCTGCAATGGGAATACGCCCTTTTGTTGCCTTTGTTTTATCGCCTTCATCTCTCAATCTTTTCATTATGAAATTTACGTAACGTAAAAACCATAATAAAATAAACTATTATATATCAAGACAATCCTTTTATCATAGAAGACCCTATTTCGCCAGAATACTTATGCGACAGCCATACACCTTGAGCACGACTTCGTCACACGTGAGGAAGACGGCTCATACATCGTCTATGACCGTTTCCTCGACCTATGGATAATGCGAAATATGGAATGAATATTTCTCTTTCCTATAAGATATACAGAATAAATATATAGCAACATTCCGATTGTAAAGATGATAAAAAGTATTTCATTATTTAGCGGTATGGTAGCACCTAATAATGAGAGATTATTTAACAAGAATATTACAAGATTAGTCATAGAATGCATAAACATGACGAAAATCAAGCTGTGGTTCTTATAGAATACCATGCAAGTGGACAAAGATATTACCCAAAATACTATTATCAGCATACCCTGTTCTTGCAACATGGATATTAACAATGCGCTTCCGACTATTGCAACTAACTTGTTCATATATAGTGATACGAATCTTAGGACCAAACCACATACAATAAATTCTATTATCATAGGGAACAAGATGCAATAATTCAGAAATTGTAATGGCGAATTATAATTGAATCCATCTATCTCAAAAATTGTTTTTATCGGAATATATAGAAGAAGAACACCCATCGTTTGAATCAGGAAAACATGTCCCAAACAATCCAAATCAGAAGTATAGTAATTCATAAAAACAGCCATTCTCTTTTGATTAAGGACAACAAAAGAAAACGTCAAAAACAATATGGAACAAACAGTTGTCCATAATACAATATCTAAATCATTTAATCTGTATATCATAATAATAACATTTATAGGCTGTGGTAAAAAGGTTTTACCACAGCCATCCTGTTCTTAGATAACAGGTACAAAAAATCTACAAAAAACTTAACTATCTATACAGTTATGCAAATTATAGTCAAATAATACTACAAACGTTTGAGTTCTCTATCAACTTCACTCTGACTCTTATACTTCGATTTTGATGGATTGAACTTATATCTCACAGTTACTCCCGCATATCGGCTATCATAACTGTTGGAATTGTCAAGTGTCATGTTCGGGAAATAAAGGAGACTTCCGTCACGACGGCTCTTAAACAGGTCATTACCCTCAATCTTGACACTTAGTTTATCATTCATGAAAGTCTTTGTCAACGAGACATTAAGCACAGTCATATCCTTGTTCAGATATATATTCTGATAATCACCCTTTCCTTGATATACGAAAGACAGATAACCAATCATGCTCTTGCTGAAAGTTATATTGTTGCTGAACTGAAGATAAGGAATAGGTTTATTCAACTTACGACTTTTCACACCATCATAATGAGTGTAAAACTGTTTCTGCAAAGAAAGAGTAAGACTTGGTCTCCATATTCCGAACTTAGGATTTACTGATAGGGCAGCAGTCATAAGTTTCCAATCAACATTCTCAAAAGCAATCTTTGTCACAGGAACGCCCTGATATATAAGACGATCAGCAGAATAGAATATTGCATCATTTATATCATTATAACTGACATTCACCATCAATACCTTCCAAATAGCAGTAAAAGAAGCATCATAGATATACTCTGGTTTCAGGAAAGGATTACCCGTCTGCCATGTAAATCGATTGGCATAAATCATGTCATTACTCAACTGTCGGTATGAAGGGCGGTGTGTCTTTCCGGAGAATGACAGCTGAGCTTTCACTTTACCAAGTTGTGTGCCATATACGAAACATGGAAACCACTGACTATACGAACGACTCTTGTCCTCCGCCTTAACTCCATTATCAAAGTATTCAAATGAAGCATTCTCGTTTCTCACACCAAATGTAATCTGGCCAATAGGAGTAAGCTTAGAGTACTCGACGAATGGCATTACATTTGCCTCCTTTAGAGTACTGTAAGTAGTTGGAACACAACCTGTCTGATCAATATAATCATCATTACGGGATACATAAGTATATTCTGCTCCATAAGTTAATGTACCTCTCCATAGTGGTGCCTCAAAGACCAAGCGAGAAGCAAAGAGGGAGTTGCTGATATTATTGTTAGGGGTTACCGTTCGGTTTACACCCTTGTTGCTCTTTTCCACATATTCATTTTCCATCCTGCTTTTACTATTAACATAGTCAATATCAAGATTGATGTCCCAGTCGTTTATCTTTCCTGCATAGTACACATTAAGTTGATGTCCCACTGGGCTCTTGTCCTTTGACGCATTAGTTGTCTTGAAATCTTCGTTTGCCCCGTTTTCTACTACGGTACTTCTGATATCAGCTGACAAGCTATAGTCAAGGAGGAAGTCTGTACGGTACTTTGCACCCACAAAATTGTCCTTTGCAAGTTCTATGTTGATACCAAAGATATTCCTCAATTTGTCTGACATTTCGGATGAAGTAGTGCTAAGATGCTGTGACCAATCTTCATTACCAAAAACCGTCTGCTGGTTTTCGGAATATGACTTAAACTCACCACCTGTATATGACACTTCATCAAACACTTCAAAAGCACCCTTCCGATATTTGAAGTTTGCCATCTGCTTCGTTCTCCATGTTTCTGACTGACGATAGTACGAAGTGACGTCAACGCCAAAGCCCTCACCGACAGGTAACTTAGTATATATCTTAATGACTGATTGAACTGTGGCATCATACTTAGCACCCGGATTTGTGATGACTTCCACACTTTTAACATCCTGCGACTTTATGCCATCAAGTTCGGAGATATCTCTCAATCGTCTGCCATTAACATAGATGATAGGATTCCCCTTACCGAAAACCTTTACCTCATCGCCATTCTTCTGAACCATAGGAATCTGTTCCAGAACATCAGAAGCAGAACCAGCATAGGCAATAGGTGTATTCTCCACTCCTGTTGAGAATCCTTCCTTAGTTAACTTGACAGCTGGACGGAATCCCTTTACGGTAACGCCACCAAGCATCAAATCATTCTCTTTGAGTACAATCCTGATAGGTGACTTAGAGAAATCATTTATAAATGTCGTACCGTATCCGACCGATGACACCTTGAGATAGTCGCCCCTTCCATCTTTCGGTATCGCGAAATAACCTTTTTCATTAGTCACCGCCCACTGAACCATAGATGAGTCACTTGACTGACCAAGGAGTACATTCACATAATCCAAAGGAATTCCTTTACCATCCACTACATAACCATGAATGGAATCTGTCTGTGCACTAATAGTTTCAAATGCAACAATGTTCAAAAAGAACAAAAATAGTTTCTTCATATCAATAATATTTCTTAATTATATATTTATAACATATTCAAAAACTCTGGAATATTCGCAGGTCTTTGCTCTTTGATTATCTGCATAGACGCAAGAATTGCTTCTTGAATTTTTACAGACATTTTACATACTTTTTTCTTCAAAGCTCCATGCCAGATTTCTTTTAACGTAGGAGGTACATCTCCAATAATAGAAGTATATAAAGTTGCACCCAAAGAAAAGATATCAGTTTGAGGAGAAAAACAATCTATTCCTCCCTTTTCAAACAGTTCCAATGAAGAATATGCTATTGTCAGAGTTCTATTATCATAGGGAACAAGATGCAATAATTCAGAAATTGTAATGGCGAATTATAATTGAATCCATCTATCTCAAAAATTGTTTTTATCGGAATATATAGAAGAAGAACACCCATCGTTTGAATCAGGAAAACATGTCCCAAACAATCCAAATCAGAAGTATAGTAATTCATAAAAACAGCCATTCTCTTTTGGTTAATAGCAACATAAGAAAACGTCAAAAACAATATGGAACAAACTGTTGTCCATAATACAATATCTGAATCATTTAATCTGTATATCATAATAATAACATTTATAGGCTGTGGTAAAAGGTTTTACCACAGCCATCTAAAAAAGATTTATTGTGTCTTTTTAGTAAATCAGACGATTTTATCAAAACATATCAGTTACGCTTCATCATTTCGACTCTCTTATTAACCATTTCTGTAAAGTCGGCTTTATTTATAACCTTTCCTTCTGTTGGCTTTATAATATCACCTTCTACCACATCGTTTATCTCAGTTGCTGTATATGTTTGTTGTCCATTGTCAAATTGTAATACCAACCCGTTTAGACCACATGCAATTGGTTCATCTTTAAGCGGAATATGTGGAGTGTACCAAATGGTTGTTTTTTTATCTGAAGAAACAGCCTTAATACATTCAAACCCAAGGATGATTTTCTTTTCACCCTTAACCTCAGTGAAGTCTGAAGAACGAATACTATCTACGACAATATATTCCTTTCCAAAGACAGAAGTTTTATCTAGAATGACGCCCTCATTATGATTCTTATATGTATAATTCTGCGCTTGTGCCAATGCTGCAGCATTTACATCTATTGTTTGGCCCATAAAAGTGATTTCCTGTTTTCCTTCACCAGGAATCAAACGATACTCACTCTCATTGTCCTTGAATTTAAGTCTATAATTCATTACTACATCCTTGTATGCATTAGCAAGACTGCTTCTCATTTGCTCATTTAATCCAGCAGTTGCAAACAAGTCTGGAGAATCGCTGTTATATACAGCCTGATATGTCACAGTTAATTCCTGTGCATGAGCCATAACCATCTGAAGAGTTATGGCAAGTAGAGAGAATAATTTTTTCATGTTAACTTATCTTATAAAATGTTTATTTAATATTTCATTGTTATTCCAGCAATAATATGACCAGGCAAATGCCAAGTAAGACTTTTAGACAGATAATAAGATGATATATTTCCTACCAATTGTCTTCGTTCGTTTATGTGTAGTATATCCGTTCCAGATACTTCTAAAACGAGTTTTTTTGACATGTTATACCTGAAATCAAAGCCATAATATACATTATTTGTCTTTGTCTGATTAAGATTGAATGTCTTTAGTTTAGCATTAAAATCCGCATAAATATCCTTGTTTTGCCATGATACTAATGCAAGAATATCATTTGTCATATATTTATTTTCAGTTGGTGTTCCTGAATATTTCATATTCAATGCCGACCATTCCATTTTACAATTAAACCCTTTCTTGAAAAATGTTCTCAATTGCAACATCATTTGAACATTATTCGAGGTCGTATTATAAAGAGTGCCAGCATTAAGCATAGGAGAATGTGTCTGATTATAATTTACATTATACCTGATATTTAATGGTAAATCAACAAATTTATATTCAACTGACGACATAAATGATAATGATGTCTCTTTGGCTCCTATTTTTTTCTCCGTAATATTTAGTACTCCTTCCTGTATGTTATTATTGCAAATAGGATTATTTATGAATTCATACGACAAAGTGTTAAGAAAATTCCAACCACTATATTGTAATGACAACAAATGAGAACATGATATCTTATGTGACGAACTGAAGAAACGATTAGCCGAATTTTTATATAGCTGATTATAGCTCTTTAGCCATTGACCGTCAAAAAGATTCATAATTGAATTTCTGTTTGTTCCGTATTTGTAATTTGTCATAATATAATGGAATGGCGTAAACTGGTACTTTGCCTGGATGAATGGAGAGAAAACATTCGATTTATTGTCATTAAAATCTTTTTTTATATTTGTACGCACATTATTGTGAATATAACGCAATCTTACAGAATAAACAAATTTGCCCCTGTCTCGCCCTATTTGTACATCAGAAAACAAACTTGAGTAATTTAATTCCGAGTTCTCATTTTCATCTTTTATAGAATACTGTTCACAATCAAAAGCGCACAAGTTTTGTTTCTCTAAATCCCCATTAACAGCCAGACGCAAATAATAAGCATCATTTATTCTATACATATAGAACAATTGCATGGATATCGCCTTATTGTCATTTTCATAATAAAAATCACATTTGTCGTCAAGATTCAATCCTTTAAGAAATGATAAATCCGAACTTTTGAAATCATACCTTTCATTATTATTTTTTAAAGTCTGATTGATTGAGAAACTCAAAAGATTTTTACCCAAGCGTTGTGCTAAAACAACAGCATTATTAATAGATAAAATATGTGACAATGAGTTGTATGATACAGGATTATACACTAATTCATTATTACCGCTTTTATCTTGTGAAGCATTTATCATGTTTCCTGTATATATAATACTAAAATTCTTATTCGGGATATAACTCATTTTAAGATTCATCAAGCCATTATGCTGTCCTGACTTTTCTGTTAAACTTTCATGATAATTAAATCCTGACATATACTCATAGTCTATCTCCTTATGAGAACGATAGAAATCATATCCATATACTCCACTAAAAGATATCTTGATTTTGTCGTTTGGGATATTGATATAATTCAGCGCAGCCATGCTGTTATTTCGTTGAGTAATATCCTTTTTATTATTTGTAAATGCAGAATAATCCTCAAGTTGTTTAGAGAGTTCTTCCGTCGGACTCTCTCCGCTCAATAGATTTTTATATCCACCATTGAACTGGATAATATCCTGGAATGAAAGTAAGCGTTCACCAACATTATTTGAAGACACAATTGTTGATAACATTTTTTTGCTTCCAATATAAATTGAGGAATTACGCATCTTATATTTATTTACAACCCCTCCATACCCTTCTATTTCACCTTTTATCCTGTTACGTGATTTTTCGTCAAAGCCTACATTTACCACAGTTTCATTTGATGTCTTAAAGCCATCAAAGATATTGTATTCAGAGTAATTGTCAATAACATCAACCTTTCTTACCGAATTGGCAGAAATATTATCCATAGGAATAGATGTGTTACCCTGAAATAAATCCTGGCCTTCCAATAAGATACGACTTACATGCTTGCCATTAGCCGTTATACTCTTAGAATTTTCATCAACCCTGACATTTGGCAATTGATTAAGAACATCTTTAAGATTCCTTTCGCTTCCTGACACGAAATGATTTACAATATATGTTGTAGTATCACCACTAACATTAATGCCAGTAGAAACGACTTTTACCTCTTGTAACTGTTGAGCATCATCAATAAATAACTCAATATTGATTTTTGATTGGTTCCAGATTATTATTTTTTTCAGAGCCGTACTACTACTAAGATAAGTAGCCTTAACATAGTAGCTTCCTTTAACCACTCCATCAAAGACAAACTTTCCATCATCATCCGTATATGTCATCTGAGCAATACTTGTGTCTTTTTGATGGAGCAATATAACTTTAGCCGTGGCAAGAACACATGAGTCGCTATCAAACACTTTACCACTCACATGTCCTTGTCCACTCGCTAAAATATACGAACACAAGACGAATATTAATGTGAATAATATTCTCATATTTTTATGGATAATTTAATTAAACAGATCTTTAGAAATCCATCTTTTCATTGTTTTTAGAGTCACTCTATTTTTCGTTGCCAATGCCCCGTTATCATAAAGAACACATGCACATCTAAATGCAAAGTAGATTGTCAAATACAATATCAACAATGATAATATAATATTCGTTGTGACACCTTGTTTCGCAAATATAGGAATTGATGCTATAGGGCTTGATAAAGGAATATAAGATAGAGAAGTTAAAATATTACTTTCTGCTCCAAAATCCTTAATTACATATACGAATGATAGTAACAACGGCATTGTAACAATCAAAGAGAATTGTTGTGTGTTTGTATTCTCATTTGATATGGCACCAATAATAGAAAATAATATTGAATAGAGCATAAAACCTCCAACAAGATACATTACATACAAAACAACAAACTCAACTAATTGAGTAAAAGGAACAGATGTTATCATAAGGCGTAATGTTTCTATTGCATTATTGTTAAATGACATTATAGACATTTCTTTAGAAAGAAAAACAACAGAAACTGCAATTATACACCACAATGTCATCTGTAACAATGCAGCAATTAAACATGCAACCAGCTTTCCTGACATTATCATTTTGCTTGACATTGCAGACAAAAGTATTTCACAAATCTTATTTTTCTTTTCTTTCCCTATCATTCTCAAAATTGAGCTTGCAAATTGTAGGACAATTAAATACAATAAAAAAACCGCAGACAGGGATAATCCCATAAGTTTGTATCTAGAATTCTCATTATGTAATTCTATATAGAGTTTTCTGCTTTCATTTTTTTTAAGTTCTTCCAAGTTTACACCCAATTTGTATTCCGCCATCTTTACCTCCAAGTTATCTTTTATTGATAATTGGTTAACAGGCAATAAAATATTTTTGGAAATAATATTGCACTTAATGTTACCATCTTTGCTATCAGTCAAAAACACACATGCATCATATCCATTAGTACGCCAATCATTATCTGAACCATACGAAACAGTCATACTATTAGTTGTCTCTATTGGTTCAAACAGATCTGTTTTGTTATCAACCAAAACTGAATCTACGTGCCCGCTATTGTAATTGACAACAAACATAACAATCATGGCCAATGGTGGAATAAGCGATATTAGCCAAAAAGACTTTGTTCTTATTTGAGTCATAAGCTCAAATTTCAAAACACTGGTAAATAAACTTTTGTTAAACATGATTGAAAATATTATCTTTTGTTTAATTCAATAAAAATTTCTTCCATAGACATTACTCTACGAGAACATTGATACACGTCATATTCCTCTAAAGTTTGCAAAGCGTTTTGCATACTTTTTGAATAATTTGACAAACTAGAATCTACAATTTCGACGAACAAATGTCCTTGGTCAACATTTGAGGTAATAATATGGAACTTATTATTCAACTTTGAGCATATACCATTAACACAATCAAAATTGTCTCCAATGTTCACGTCCAACAACAATGAATTTCCCTTCGAATATGCTTGCTTCACTTCATTAACATTTCCAGATATTTCAATTTTACCGTCTTTTATAATAACAACATCCGAACATAATTCTTCTACAGACTTCATATTATGAGTTGATAGAACAACTGTTGCTTCATGTTCTTTCTGGTATTCTAGAAGTATTTCTGCAAACAACTTAAAATTAACAGGATCAACACCTGAGAAAGGCTCGTCCATAAACATCAATGAAGGGTAGCTTACCAAACAACTAATAAACTGTACCTTTTGTTGCATTCCCTTTGACAACTCAGAAACATGACGAAATCTCCAGCTATCAATGCCAAATCTTTTAAGCCAATAATTTACATTTTCACGAGCCTGTTTTTTATTTAGTCCTCTTATCTCCGCAAAAAAAACAAGTTGAGTCTCAATATCAACACCAGTATATAGTCCTCTCTGTTCTGGCAAATACGCAATTTTTTGATTATATAAATTAGTTGGTAACGTAGGATTATAAGCAATTGTACCAGAATCACATTTTAGAATTCTCGTCAGAATTTTCAGCAAAGTACTCTTACCCGCACCATTAGGACCAACAATTGCACAAATTGATCCATCTGGAACGGAAAAAGAAATATTGTCTAATGCAATATGACTTCCATATGTTTTAGTAAGATTATCAACAGTAATCATATATTAATCTTTTTTTGAAACATTGTTTCTGAGAAATTCATTTTTTTTAGAACAGGACATAATCCTTTTCCTTCAGACATTCTTTGTTTATTTGCTAAAAAAACTTTATTTACACATTTTCCACAAAAATCATTATGAAAACACTCCTTACATTCGTTTCTGTTGCCATTGTCCGCACTAAGATTTATATTTGAAAATGCATAATAAAGAGGATTACTAAAGGACAGGAAATCAAGTTTTGGATCTACTTTATAGTTGCCCAAGTTCCACTCTGGTTCCATCATGTTACAAGGTTGTACATTTCCATTTGCCTGAAATGACAACATGGTCCATCCAGCTCCACACGAAGGAATTGCATTAGCAATATTTAATCCACTTTCTCCTAAACGATCTGCAATTGTATGAATACGTTTACCAAATTTCTCTCCTATTTGGATGATCTTTTCTTCCAACACTATTCTTGATTGACTTCTTCTATCACTCATAAGACAACCATCAGACAATTTGTATGTCCTTCCCTTGTCTATGTTTTCTGGAACACTAACCATCAGATCAAGAATATTATGTGATATCATGTATTCAAAGAAATCATCGACTTCATCAGCATTTTCATTTGTAAGCATATACACTATTCGCAAAAACTTTGGATTTAAGACCTCTTTAATTCGGATAATATTATCCAATGTCTTCTTAAATGTATTACAAACGCCTCTCTGATAACTATTTGTCTTCTCAGAAAAACCATCTATGCTAATACTGAAACCGATTTTGTCTTTGTACTTTTTATATATTTCCAAGGTCGAAGAACGTAACAAAACGGCATTTGTCATTATCGTAACCATACCAAATCTTTCACACGCATCACTAAGAATGTAGTCAAAGTCTGGATTTACCGATGGTTCACCACCTGTCAATTCTATTGTTTTAACATTACGTCCAACCAATTCCGCAAATAATCTCGCAGCTTCTTCTCTACTAAGATAATTGCTTTTGGTTGGTGCAAATGCTCCATAACAATATCTACATTTAAGATTACATTTTTCAGTAATCTCTATACTTGCAACACGAATAGGCTGTTTATTTGCCCTAACAAGTTTTTGTGGACTTGATGACAATACCAAGAATCCCAAACTGGACATATTAGTAATGAAATTCTCAACACAATTACGAGTTGTTTTATAAGAATTCATTATAATATCAATAATTGAATCCATATCAGTTTTGCCATCAATCAGTTCCAAAATTGGATATGCACCAGATGGCAATGATATGTGTTTACCTGTTGTAATATCAATTGCAATTTCTGATTGTTTTGATATGATTACATTTGGATTAATTTGTGGATATTTCATTTTTTTTGAATTATTTTCAATGGGTATGTGTTACATACCCATTGAAATGAATAGATTCTTTTTTTAGAATGATGCAAAAGCAGAAACTCCAGCCCAAGCAGCTACAGTTGCACCGCAAGCTGCACAAAGACCACATGCTGCACACCAGGCGCTCTGTTCTGCCTGCTGCATTTCTACTGCACGAAATGTTGTTGTTCCCATTGAACCTAAATCTAATTGCTGTTCCATTTTTAATTGTTTTTAAATTGTTAAATTCTTTTTTCTTTTCTCTTTATCCGATAAGAGTAAAAACGCCTTTGGGCAGTATGGTCTGCACATATATAAATAACCGGTTAAATTTATGTCTTACTTAAAGCAATCCTAACATATTTTACATATCAAAATATGCATAGTATTCCACGCCATCGATTGTGACATACAATGTGTAATCACCAGACTCAAGTGATCTAATATCAACTGACTCGAAACTACCAGAATAGATATCAACTATAGTTGAAATAACATTGTCACCATTAACATCTGTGATCATAATGTCAACATCTGAGAGATCTTCCTCATTGGTAAAATATATAACACCATTGAGAAGTCTTACTTCTACAGAAGAATATATAGTTTTCCTTGACTTTGCCCTTCTTGGTCCGCCTGGAACTTTAATATCGTCTTGACTTGACCTCATCAAAACAAGTTCTGTGTATTCTTCTATAGCAGAAACATTATCCATATAAAGTGTTTCTGCATTTGATGTAACAGTAGGAGAAAAAACTCCCATAATCATTAGTGCCATTGGCAAAAATACTCTTTTCATAAGATAAATTCGATTAAGTTTTTTGTAATTGATTTTTTGTTGTTTTCAAATTTTCTGCTGCAAAGGTATCATGTCTGTTTTAATTGGCCATGAAAAAAATGTACCAATACGTAACCATCTTGTACCTATATGCCCCCCCATTTGTCCCCCCCTGTGTAACCACTTAGATATCATTATATATATGACTGAATATAAACAAATTAACAAGAATAACTCAATCACAAACAAAAAAATTAAAATACTATACATTTTTTTACAATTATATTTCTCTAAAATTCTTGTCAATTAATTATGCAACATGTTATCAAAATGATTAACTTTGCATTTAAATAATAATTTACTAACACGACAATGAACTCTAAGACAAACCTTTTTTTTGTATTTGTAATTTTTCTTTCTATCTGTTCATGTATAGAACATAAGACTGAAAAGTATGATGAAATAAACACTTTAATGGAAACTAATCCTCGAAAGGGATTGGATGAAGTTCTGTTAATGATAAAACAGAACAAGGATAATAGTCAATACACAAAGATGAAACTTGCCTTGCTGAAGTATAAGGGCGAGGACAAATGCAATACTGCATATACACCATTAGAACATACAAGCGATTCCATCATAAAACCCATTTATGATTATTTCAAGGAAAATGGTAGTAACGGCGAGAAACTTGAGGCGAACTACTATATGGGCAGAACATATACGGACTTATACAATTATCCATTAGCTATTGAATACTTCAATAAAGCAATAGAAATTGGTGAAAATTATCCAATAGGAAGGACTGATTCCATGATGCTCGCAAATGCTTATTCTCAATTATCAGGAATCAGTATAACAATACGTGACAATAGCTGTGTAAAACAGGCCCAAAAAGCACTTGAAATTAGAAAAGAAATGGGAATAGATGATGTTGCTTCATACGAGGATTTAGCCTACGCATACCAATTCTCAGAACAAACTGATAGTGCAAAAATAATTTACAGACAATGTATAATGAAAATTGCATGTGAGAATTCTATTAAAGAGAATTCCAGATATATTAGTCAAAACTTGAGTTTCTTTTCATACCATAACGACCCACAAATGGCAGAATTCACCTTTAATCTTGCAAAGGAATTAAATCCTGACTCCTTAACTCCATTTTTCGACTTTACAATATCTTCATATTACACATATATCAAGCACGATGAAGATTCTAGCCTTTACTATGCAAAGAAAGCATTTGATAAGGAGACGTATACAAGCGTAAAATATAATTATGCAAAACGTTTATCACTAATTTACGCACACAAAGGGGATTATAAGACCGCCTTTGACTATGCTCAGCAATACTACAATATAGTAGACTCCGCAGAAGAGGAAGCAAAAATTTCGGAAACAATATCTGCCCAACATTCTATTCATGCACAAATACTTGAAAGAACAAGAAACGAATTGTTGGAGGAGCAATCAAAAAAAAGAGAATATATTGCATACGGAATAACGGCACTTATGGCATTACTATCATTTTTTTCAGTAAGTTTGTACTTGCACGGAAAGAAAGAAAAGAAATATCTTGTCGCCATAGAGGAACTGGAGGCAGCAAAGTCGGAGATAGAAGAAAAGCATCATAATCTCGCAGAGATAGTGGAGGCGGACAACCGACTCAGGGCTGAAAGCGCAAAGGATTTGGCATCAATAGTGACACGACTGAAGGCAATAAGCTATGACCCAAAAGAATGTTTAACAGAAGATATGTGGGAAGATGTGTTTCTTGCCGTGGATAAATTACATCCAAATCTTAGAAGCCATATTCTATCATACTACAAAGGTATAGACAACAAAGATTTAATCCTAATATATCTTACGGTACTCGGCATGAATCAGTCAGATGCTGCAAGACTATTCAAGAATGCACGATCTGTAACAAATAGAAAATTCCTACGTCTTAACACTCGATTAGGACTTCCTCTTAATGATGTCTTAAAAGAATATGAAGACAAATACGAAGAATCAATTATACATAAATCATAAAGAATATAAGATAACATTATTTCCATTCCAGTTACAATTCGCGTATTATTGAAGTATTGTCTAAGTACTGACTAAGTATAGACTAAGTACTGACTACGAACTTTAGGACAAAAGTGGGACAGACATATCCGTTTTCGTAATAGACCCTCCCCCCATCCCCTCTTTACATCTATTGAAAGAGGGGTGACTAATGCAAGAATTTTGTACGCGTACAAAATCATTTTTCGTCGTGAAGCAAAATATTTTTTTCGAGAGAAAAATTTCATTTCCTCGTTATTCACGATTTTTCATGTCCCGAAATTTACGATAAGCTATCTCGAAAACCGAGAATAAAAAAATACACAAAAAGAACAAACGTATAACTAAAATTCACAAGTAATCACAACCGACACAAGTTTGTGTAACACAACTTTGTGTCACACAAACTTGTGTCGATATAAAATAATTCGTATATTTGCAGCGGAATCAAAAAAATAAGCGTATGATAAGACCATTCGTTTTTGGTGTGGCTGTTGATACAGAACATTTTATCGGACGACAGCAGGAGATAGAGAATCTATCTTCAAATCTTATACATGGTATCAATACGATACTTATTGCTCCACGAAGATGGGGCAAGACTTCGCTTGTCAATCACGTGGCAGAAAACATTCACGACAAAGATGTGAAGATAATTCATCTTGATATCTTTTCATGTAGAAATGAATACGACTTCTATAATGTCTTTGCAGCCGCCATACTTCAGCAGACATCATCACGCATAGAGGAATGGAAACAGTATGCGCAAGAGTTTCTTACACGTCTTGTTCCAAAGATTTCTTTCTCGGCAGAACCTAATCAGGAATATAGCATTTCTCTCGGTATCACTCCCAAAACGCATACGCCTGAAGAGATTCTCAACCTTCCAGAGATAATTGCGGAAAAGAACGGCTGGCATCTGGCTATTTGTATTGATGAATTTCAACAGATAGGTGAGTTCCCTGAAAGTCTGAGCATACAAAAAAGAATGCGAACCGTATGGCAGCATCAGAAGAATGTATCATATTGTCTTTATGGCAGCAAGAAACACATGATGAGTGTGCTCTTCCAACAGAAGAGCAAGCCTTTCTATAAATTCGGCAAGATGATGTATCTTAATGTTATACCTACAACCGAATGGATTCCTTATCTGCAAGGAAGATTCAAACTGGAAGGCAAGATTCTACCAAAAGATATTGCGATAAGGATATGTGATGCGGTGGAGAACCATTCATCGTATGTACAAGAACTTGCATACGACACTTTGCTTTGCACAAAGGGAACTGAAACAACAGATGAAGATTTTGCACAAGCATTCAGGAATCTACTTGATGACAATACTGCCCTTTTCACAGAAAAAACTGAGAGACTTACTACATACCAGTTAAACTTCTTGCGTGCAATACTGGATGATGTTCATGATGGTTTCAGCAAATCCGATATACGTGACACCTATAATCTTGGTTCTCCGACAAACATTGTGAGAATAAAGGATGCGTTAATCGAAAAGGAAATAATAGACATTACTGACAAAGGTGTGTTCTTTGCTGACCCGATTCTCATGCATTGGTTAAGAAGGAAACTATGATTTCGACTGGGGCAAACAAAAAAAAGAGAACCAAGCGTATTGACTTGATTCTCTTTTTTTCCTTATTTTTCTACGACCACACCTTGACCGCTGATGATGTACAAGCCCTTGGATGGACGGTTGATGCGACGACCTGTAAGATCATAATATCTGCCTTCTGTCTTTTTGCCATGTTCAACATTACCAATACTATTTGTGGATTCTGAGCCTAAGTATTCGAGAGTAAAATGGTCAAACTTGCAGTCGTTGCTCTGGTAGCTCTTCAGTTCAACGCCGAAGGTGAGGTTGCCGTCTGTGATGTCTGTCACCACACTTACTGCGCCATCTCCCTGTACAGTTGTCATATCCACCCGGTCATCATTGGCAAAAAGCCATGCTCCTGAATGAATAACGCTTGTGACAGCATATTCACCAAGGTTGACATGGTTTTTCTCAGAATACTTAAAGGTATGGGCGAGGAAGAACGTGCTGCACCAGTGTGTCGTAATGAATACTCTAACACATTCCTCTCTCAAATAACCATTGACGATATTTTTATATAACATCTGTGCCTAAATGGATGAGAAAGCACTATCAGAATGAAAATAAGCCCACACAGATGTCTATTCCAAGTTCATACAAGACATGGAAGAGCAACTACTGAAACCATACCATCATAACATTTTATAGTTTTAGACAGTACAAAATGTGCATTATGTTAAACTTTATAACTGGATATTACCAATAATTGTTCCAATTTTTATCACCATATCTTTCTCCAAATTTATTATTGGAGTAAGATTACTTCCTTCCAGTCAGTGAGAATAGTTGGTAAGATTACCTTCGGTGAGAATAGTTGGTAATTATTGTCCTTTTAAGCACACACATTGTGTGCACTTATTTATATCCAGCCTGTTCGGCTGGAAGAAGACAATAATTACCAATAATTGTTCCAATAAATTATTTTTATGTCAATATATCGTTTTAGACAGTACAAAATGTGTATTATGTAAAACCTATATCTTTCAATAATACACAAGGGGTACTGTTTTAGACAGTACAAAATGTGTATTATGTAAAACCTGAGGAGTGGATAAAGCGCCTGAGAATCATGTTTTAGACAGTACAAAATGTGTATTATGTAAAACCGACAAATTGTTAATTTGATATGACAAAGATAGTTAGAATATGTTTTACTCACAAAAAATGAGAAAAAAATAAGTGTCGACTTGTTTTTCTATGATTTTTTTGTAAGATGGGATGAGGTATAAAGGTTATGCAATAAAATGTGTGAACAACAAAAGTATTCATCTTTTTGTTTTCTTTTTTTAGTTTTAGTACATATAAATATACTGACATACACCCTAAGAACAAAGATTTACCATTTTGCACAAATAAACGCAATCGTAAAATCAAAATACTTGAAAAATATTATTTATATTGACTTTTTGTTACAAATAACAGTAAAAGCACTGCATTTTATAATTATTTACGCTTATATTAGAAAAAAAGTAAATAATTATTTGGTAGAGATATTAAAATGTCATACTTTTGCAGCGAAATAAAGAAATAAGTCAACAAATAAAGTATATACATAGCAATATGATTATACAACATAAAAGAATATTACATATATGACACAATACAAAATGACACGATGCAAAGTGTGACACGACAGAGTATAACACAGCACAAAGTACTACACGACAAAAAAAGGTTTGACACAACACAAATAATAATATGGCGCAACAAATACACTTCACTAAGATGCACGGATGTGGCAATAACTACATTTACGTTTATCTGCCAGACAATCCGATAGAGAATCTGCCAGAGGCATCAATCAAATGGAGTAGGCAGCATTTCGGCATCGGTAGTGACGGTCTTATAACCATCGAAAAGAGTAAGGTGGCAGACTTCAAGATGCGAATCTTCAACAACGACGGTTCTGAAGCCATGATGTGTGGCAACGGAGTAAGATGTTGTGGTAAGTTCGTGAGAGACCATCACTTGACAGAAAAGAGTGAAGTAACGTTCAAGACACTTGCTGGAATAAAGACCTTACAACTGTATGAAGGCGAGGATGGCAAGGTGAACAGAGCAAGAGTTGACATGGGCAAGCCAGTGATAGACGAGAGTCTGACGATGGTTGACGGCTGGCAAGGCACCTCAGTATCAATGGGCAATCCACATTATGTGATATTCGTGGATGATGTCAATGAAATTGACCTTGAGGATGTAGGACCTAAACTTGAGCACAACAAGGCATTCCCAAACAGATGCAACATAGAGTTTGCAACCATCCTTCCTGACGGAAAGATAAGGATGAGAGTATGGGAACGTGGTTCGGGCATCACGATGGCATGCGGTACAGGCGCATGTGCCACATCGGTTGCAGCCACACACACTCAGGGAATGAGCAACACAAACACAATCATAATGGACGGCGGTTCGCTTACTATTGAATGGAATAAGGAAGATGGTCACATCTATATGACAGGACCAGCAGAGACGGTGTTTGAGGGAACGATTGACAATTGATAATTAAGCGTGAAACGTTCAATCAACATCAAAGAACATCAAAACAACAACAGATAATTCATGCCTGCTATAATGGAAAAAGCTACATGACGCAGACACAATATAATATAGATTCCAACAACATGGCACAGATAAATGAGAACTTTCTAAAGCTTGCACCAAGCTATCTCTTCAGCGATATTGCCAAGAGGGTAAGCGCATACAAGGAAGCTAATCCTCACAAAAGCATCATACGATTAGGCATTGGCGATGTGACACGCCCTCTTGCCCCTGCAGTAATAGAAGCTATGCATAAGGCTGTAGATGAGATGGCAAATGGCGATACATTCCGTGGTTATGGTCCTGAGCAGGGTTATGACTTCCTTCGCAAGGCAATCGTTGAGAATGACTTCAAGGCTCGTGGCATTGACATCAGCATGGATGAGGTGTTTGTTAATGATGGAGCAAAGAGTGATACTGGTAACATAGGTGATATTCTCGGTCTCAACAATGCAATATGCATGACTGACCCTATCTATCCAGTGTATGTGGACAGCAACACCATGGCAGGAAGAAATAACATCGTATTCAGTCCATGCAACAAGGAGAATGGTTTCGTAGCAGAGCTTCCTAAGGAGAAGGTTGATGTCATCTATCTCTGCTATCCTAATAATCCTACGGGTACGGTAATCACAAGGGAACAGTTGACCAAATGGGTTGACTACGCACTCAGGAATGATGCTATCATCATGTACGATGCCGCATACGAGGCTTATATTCAAGACAGCGACATCCCTCATTCTATATATGAGATTCCTGGTGCTAAGAAGTGCGCCATCGAGTTCCACTCATACAGTAAGACAGCAGGTTTTACAGGAGTGAGATGTGGTTACACTATCGTACCACTCGACCTTGAGGTAGCTAAGGCAAGCGACGGCAGCAAGGTACAACTCAACAAACTTTGGTTGCGTCGTCAGTGTACCAAGTTTAACGGTACAAGCTACATCACTCAGAGAGCAGCAGAAGCAATATATACTCCAGAAGGTAAGGAACAGATTAAGAAAACAATCGCTTACTATATGGATAATGCCCGTATCATGAGAGAGGCATTCAAGGCTATGGGTCTTGAGGTATTCGGAGGTGAGAATGCTCCTTACGTATGGGTAAAGACTCCAAACGGTATGACAAGCTGGGAGTTCTTCGACAAATTGCTTACAGAGGCTAACGTAGTTGGTACTCCTGGTGTTGGCTTCGGCAAGGCAGGTGAGGGCTATTTCCGTTTCACTGCTTTCGGAAAGAAAGAGGATTGTATATTGGCAATCGAAAGAATACAACGAGTTATGAGTTGTGAGTTATGAGTCGCTGAGAGTTTAGCGTTTATAGACTTTACTTTTCAGGAGCGATATGACGAACAGACTATCGTCCTTTAACTCCTCTATTAATTCCCGTTACTCCCACAAAAAAGACAAAGGCATGTTCTAATTTGAACCAGCCTAAAAAGATTACAAACATTGTAACACAAACATATTATGGCAGCAAAGTTAAGACTTCAGGTCGTTGACGAGGCATTCAAGCGTCGTCCAGTATTAGTGGAGACTCCAAAGGAGCGTCCAAGTGAGTATTTCGGTAAGTATGTATTCAACAAGCAGAAGATGTTCAAGTATCTCCCTGCTAAGGTCTATAAGAAGATGTGTGACGTCATCGACAATGGCGCACCTTTCGACCGCACCATCGCTGATGCAGTGGCTGAGGGTATCAAGACTTGGGCAATGGAGCTTGGTGTAACTCACTATACTCACTGGTTCCAGCCTCTTACTGAGGGTACAGCAGAGAAGCATGACGGCTTCGTGGAGCATGACTGGAAAGGCGGAATGGTCGAAGAATTTGAAGGCAAGCTTCTCGTACAGCAGGAGCCAGACGCAAGTTCATTCCCTAATGGTGGTATCCGCTCTACTTTCGAGGCACGCGGTTACTCAGCATGGGATCCAACCTCACCAGTATTCGTCATTGGTGACACTCTGATGATTCCTACTATCTTCATCTCTTACACAGGTGAGGCTCTCGACTACAAGGTTCCATTGAAGAAGGCTCTCTTTGCTGTTGACAAGGCAGCAACAGCCGTTGCACAGTATTTCAACCCAGAGGTGACAAAGGTTGTGAGCAACCTTGGATGGGAGCAGGAATACTTCCTCGTTGACGAGGCTCTCTATGCAGCACGTCCTGACCTCGTGATGACAGGTCGTACACTCATGGGACATGACTCTGCCAAGAACCAGCAGATGGACGACCACTACTTCGGTAGCATCCCAGCACGTGTAGAGGAGTTCATGAAGGATATAGAGATTCAGGCTCTTGAGCTTGGTATCCCTTGCAAGACTCGTCACAATGAGGTTGCACCTAACCAGTTTGAGCTTGCACCTATCTTCGAAGAGACAAACCTCGCAGTTGACCACAACATGCTCATGATGTCTATCATGAAGCGCGTAGCTCGCAAGCATGGATTCCGTTGCCTTCTCCACGAGAAACCATTCAAGGGAATCAACGGTAGCGGTAAGCACAACAACTGGTCACTCTCTACCAACACAGGTATTCTCCTTCACGCTCCTGGCAAGACAGCACTTGACAACCTCCGCTTCGTGACATTCACTGTGGAGACTCTCAAGGCAGTATATGACCACAACGGACTCCTCAAGGCATCTATCATGAGTGCTACAAACGCTCATCGTCTTGGAGCTAACGAGGCACCTCCAGCAATCATATCTTCATTCCTCGGCAAGACTGTTACAGACCTCCTCGAGCACGTAGAGAAGGCAGACGAGGATGCTCTCTCAGTGGCAGGCAAGACTGCATTCAAGCTTGACCTCCCATCTATCCCAGAGCTTCTCATTGATAATACAGACCGCAACCGTACTTCACCATTCGCATTCACAGGTAACCGCTTTGAGTTCCGTGCAGTAGGTTCAGAAGCTAACTGTGCAAGTGCAATGCTCACACTCAACTCAGCAGTAGCAGAGGCTCTCATCGACTTCAAGGCACGCGTTGATGCACTCATCAACAAGGGCGAGGCTAAGGAGCAGGCTATCCTCAAGGTCGTACGTGAGGACATCAAGTACATCAAGCCAATCATCTTCAATGGAAACGGCTATGGTGATGAGTGGAAGGAAGAGGCTAAGAAGCGTGGTCTCGACTGCGAGACAAGTGCTCCACTTATCTTCGACAACTACCTCAAGGAGTCAAGCATCAAGATGTTCGAGAAGACTAACGTCATGACTAAGTTCGAACTTGAGGCTCGTAACGAAATCAAGTGGGAGACTTACACTAAGAAGATTCAGATTGAGAGCCGCATCTTTGGCGACCTCTGTCTCAACCATATCATCCCTGTTGTCACTAAGTATCAGTCAATGCTTATCGACAACGTGAGCAAGGTGATGAGCATCTTTGCAGGCGAGAAGGCTCACAAGATTAGCAAGGAGAACATCTTCATCATCGAGAAGATTAGCGAGCACGAGTCATTCATCATCGAGAACGTAGAGAAGATGGTTGAGGCTCGCAAGGCAGCCAACAAGATTGAGAGTGAGCGTGAGAAGGCTATCGCTTACCACGATACAGTGGCTCCTCTCCTCGAGGAAATCCGCTACCACGTTGACAAGCTTGAGACTATCGTTGACGATGAGGCTTGGCCACTTCCTAAGTACCGTGAGCTCCTCTTCATCCGATAAGGTAACTATCATACATTCATTCCTCGGTGGAGGCATGGCTTCCACCGAGGATGGATGTATAATCAAATCTAGGTTTCATTTCAAACCGATTCTAGGTTTCGTTTCAAACAAAACCTAGATTTCATTCAAACAAAACCTAGATTTCGTTTCAACAATTACGAGGTAATCGTTTTTAACGAAGACGCGTATTCGCTTATAATAAACACGCGTGTTAGTTTCAACGAGCACACGTATTCGTTTGCAATGAACACACGTATTCATTTGCAATAAACATAGACAATGGTCACCCATCCGTTTCGGGACGCACAGGTAAATGAAACAGGGTGACGGTCGGCAGTCGGAACACACTGGGGCAACCCACTTGCACCCGACACAAGGAAATCATCATAACAGAAGATAATAAACATTATTAAGGTTTTACGAAAATAAAACACAACAATGCAGAAGGGATTATATAGTAATGACTACGAGCACGATGCCTGCGGTGTAGGTATGGTGGTGAATATCCACGGTGGCAAGAACCACGAACTTGTGGATAACGCACTCAAGGTGCTCGAGAACATGGAACATCGTGGTGCAGAGACACGCGATAAAACTGGTGACGGTGCCGGTATCTTGATTCAGATACCACACGAGTTTATTCTTCTTCAGGGCATTCCTGTACCAGAAAAGGGACGATATGGTACCGGACTTGTCTTCCTCCCAAAGGACGAGAAGCGTCAGAGTAAGGCTCTGAGCATCATCATCGAGGAGATAGAGCGTGAGGGACTCAACCTTATGCACCTTCGCACCGTGCCAACCAACCCAGAGGTTCTTGGCGTTGGCGCAAGAGAGGTAGAACCAGACATCAAGCAAATCTTTATAGATGGCGTGACAGACGACAAGGCTGCCGACATAGAGCGCATCCTCTACAAGGTTCGCAAAAAGATTGAGAACCGCATCGACGATGAGGACTTCTACATCTGTTCACTCAGCAGCAAGAGCATCATCTATAAGGGAATGCTCACCAGCGGACAACTCCGCCGTTACTTCCCAGACCTCTCAAGCAACTACCTCACAAGTGGACTCGCACTCGTACACTCACGATTCTCCACTAATACATTCCCTAAGTGGAAGCTCGCACAGCCTTTCCGCCTCCTCTGCCACAACGGTGAGATTAACACCATCCGTGGTAACCGTGGATGGATGAAGGCACGTGAGAGTGTCCTCTCTTCTCCTACACTCGGCGACATCAAGGACATACGCCCAATCGTGCAGGACAACATGAGCGACTCTGCTAGCCTCGACAATGTGTTCGAGTTCCTCATCATGAGCGGACTCTCACTCCCACAGGCAATGGCAATCCTCGTACCAGAATCATTCAACGACAAGAATCCTATCAGCGAAGACCTCAAGGCATTCTATGAGTACCACTCTATCCTCATGGAGCCATGGGACGGACCAGCAGCACTCATGTTCAGTGACGGACGTTATGCAGGAGGTATGCTCGACCGTAACGGTCTCCGTCCTTCACGCTACACCATCACCAAGAGCGGCATGATGGTAGTTGCCAGTGAGGTAGGCGTTATGGATTTCGATCCAAGCGACGTTGTGAGCAAGGGACGACTCCAGCCTGGTAAGATTCTCCTCATAGACACACAAGAAGGTAAAATATACTACGATGGTGAGATAAAGGCAAAACTTGCCAGCGAACATCCTTATCGCCAGTGGCTCTCAACCAACCGTATCCAGCTCGAAAACCTCAAGAGCGGACGTAAGGTTGACAACTCCGTACCTAACTACAAGCGTAAGCTCCGTAGCTTCGGCTTCGGTCAGGAAGACATCGACAAGACTGTCGTACCTATGTGTACACAGGGACAAGAGCCTGTGGCAGCAATGGGTAATGACACTCCGCTTGCAGTCATCAGCGACAAGCCACAGATATTCTTCAACTACTTCCGCCAGCAGTTTGCACAGGTAACCAACCCTGCCATCGACCCAATACGTGAGGAACTTGTCATGTCCCTCACAGAGTACATCGGTTCAGTAGGCACAAATATCCTTACTCCAGACGAGAGTAACTGTAAGATGGTGCGCCTTCCACAGCCAGTACTCACCAACACGCAGCTCGACATCCTCTGTAACATCCGTTACAAGGGATTCAAGACAGAGAAACTTCCTATGCTCTTCGACATTGAAAAAGGTGCCAGCGGTCTTCGCGAAGCCATCGACACCCTCTGCAAGAAGGCAGAGCAGTCAGTGGACGAGGGAGTTAATTATATAATCCTTTCAGATCGCGACATAGACGAGAAGCACGCAGCCATTCCATCACTCCTTGCCGTCAGTGCTGTCCATCACTATCTTATCAGCGTGCAGAAACGCGTCCAGACTGCACTCATCGTAGAGAGTGGTGAGATAAGGGAAGTAATGCACGCTGCCTTGCTTCTTGGCTATGGAGCAAGCGCGATTTGTCCATACATGACATTTGCAGTTCTTGACGACCTTGTCAAGAACCACAAGATACAGGAGGAATATGCTACTGCCGAGAAGAACTACATCAAGGCAGTGGACAAGGGTCTCAAGAAGATTATGTCTAAGATGGGTATCTCTACTATCCGCTCTTATCGTGGAGCCAAGATATTCGAGAGCATCGGCTTGAGCGAAGACCTCCTCCGCCGTTACTTCGGCACAGAGATATCAACCATCGGCGGTATCGGCCTCAAGGATATTGCCAAGGATGCCATCCGTCTCCACAACGAGGCATTCAAGCCAGAGGAGATTAACGAGTTCCTTCCTAACAACGGACTCTTCAACTACCGTAAGGACGGAATCCTCCACGCATGGAATCCAGAGACTATTGCCAACCTTCAGATTGCAACTCGCCTTGGCTCTTACAAGAAGTTCAAGGAGTGGGCACAGATGGTTGACGAGAAGGAGAAGCCTATCTTCATCCGTGACTTCTTCGGATTCAAGAAGGCTGATGTCCCAACCCCACTTGATGAGGTAGAACCAGTAGAGAGCATCGTAAAGCACTTCGTAACAGGTGCCATGTCATTCGGTGCACTCTCCATCGAGGCACACGAGGCACTTGCACTTGCAATGAACAAGCTCGGTACTCGTAGCAATACTGGTGAAGGTGGTGAGGACAACAAGCGTTACCATTCAGATGTAGATGGTGTTAGTCTGTCTTCCAAGACAAAGCAGATTGCCAGTGGACGCTTTGGTGTCACAGCCGAATACCTCGTCAATGCAGAGGAGATACAGATTAAGGTTGCACAGGGTGCCAAGCCAGGTGAAGGCGGTCAGCTCCCAGGCTTCAAGGTGAACAAGATTATCGCCAAGACACGTAATGCAATCCCAGGCATCTCACTCATCTCTCCTCCACCACATCACGATATTTATTCAATCGAAGACCTTGCACAGCTCATCTTCGACCTAAAGAACATCAACCCTACGGCTGCCGTAAGCGTCAAGCTCGTAGCTGAGAGCGGTGTCGGTACTATTGCCGCCGGTGTTGCCAAGGCTAAGGCTGACCTCATCGTCATCTCTGGTGCCGAAGGTGGTACGGGTGCAAGCCCTGCAAGCTCAATGCGCTTCGCAGGTGTATCTCCAGAAATAGGTCTTGCAGAGACACAACAGACTCTCGTCATGAACGGTCTCCGCAATCAGGTACGTCTCCAGACTGATGGTCAGATAAAGACTGCCAAGGATGTCATCCTCATGGCTATGCTCGGAGCTGACGAATTCTCATTCGGTACTCTCCCTCTCATCGTCCTCGGATGCGTAATGATGCGTAAGTGTAACACCAATACTTGTCCTGTCGGCGTTGCTACTCAGGATGACAAGTTGCGTGCCCGCTTCACAGGTAAGGCTGAGTATGTGGTCAACTTCTTTACATTCCTTGCTGAGCAAGTACGCGAATACCTCAGCGAGATTGGTGTACACAGCCTCAAGGAAATCATCGGACGTACTGACTATATCGTCACAGACGTCAACAAGTATGCTGAGCCAGACGAGAAGTGGGCTACCATCGACTTCTCACGTCTTCTCCATCAGCCAGAGACAGACAAGGCTCTCTACTGGGACCGTGGCTCATTCACAAAGATTCCTACTGTCAAGGATGATGACATCATCAAGGCTTCACAGGCAGCCATCGAGTTTGGCGAAGAGGTGAACCTCGACTATGCAATCAAGAATACTGACCGTGCTGTCGGTACTATGCTCTCAGGTGTCATTGCCCGCAAGTATGGCGAGGCTGGTCTCCCTGACGGTACTATCAACATCAAGTTCAAGGGCTCTGCCGGTCAGTCATTCGGTGCATTTGCCGTAAGCGGTATCAACATGAAACTCGAAGGTGAGTGTAACGACTACTTTGCCAAGGGACTCTCTGGCGGTCGTATCGCCATCCTTCCTCCTGCACGTTGCAACGAGGACTTCGTGGCTGAGGACAATATCATTGCAGGTAACACTGGTCTCTACGGAGCAACAACTGGTGAACTCTATGTCAATGGACGTGTAGGCGAACGTTTCGGAGTACGTAACTCTGGTGCCATTGCCGTTATCGAAGGTGCTGGCGACCACTGTTGCGAATACATGACAGGAGGTCGTGTAGTAGTACTCGGTGAGACAGGACGTAACTTCGCTGCCGGAATGAGTGGCGGTGTAGCATACGTATGGGACAAGAACCACAACTTTGACTACTTCTGTAATATGGATATGGTAGAGATTAACCTCGTAGAGGAGACATCCTACCGCAAGGAACTCAAGGAACTTATCCGCAAGCATTACCTCCACACAGGCTCTGCCCTTGCAGGACGAATGCTGGATGACTGGAACCACTACGTAGAGGAATTCATTCAGGTAGTTCCTATTGAGTACAAGCGCGTGCTTGAAGAAGAGAAGATAGCAAAGTTAAAGCAAAAGATTCAAGAGATACAGGAGTAAGATTATGGGAAATCCGAAAGCTTTTCTAACCATACCTCGCAAGGAGGCTGGTTATCGACCAATAAATGACCGTATCCATGACTTTGGAGAGGTCGAGCAGACACTTAACACCAAAGACCGCCAAGAG
>CAMOVB010000006.1:0-35947 GCA_946626925.1 uncultured Prevotellaceae bacterium | reverse complement strand
GAGCGATACCGAAAGGAATCTTCATACGACCAGTCTTCTGTACGTTCAGGTAGTTAACGAAGATACCCTGTGCTGTCTCAGGACGGAGGTAGATAGTGCTTGCGCCTTCAGCAGCAGCACCCATCTCAGTCTTGAACATGAGGTTGAACTGACGAACGTCTGTCCAGTTACGAGTACCAGAGATAGGACAAGCGATTTCCTCATCAATGATAATCTGCTTCATGCCTTCAAGGTCGATGCCGCCTGGAGCGTTCATCACAGTCTGATAACGCTTCTCAAGAGCATCACGCTTAGCCTGATTCTCGAGTACGTGCTCTGATGTTGCACGATACTGAGCCTCGTCAAACTTGTCACCGAAACGCTTCTTTGCCTTTGCTACTTCCTTCTCAATCTTCTCCTCGTACTTTGCAATCTGCTCCTCAATGAGGACATCAGCACGATAACGCTTCTTAGAGTCACGGTTGTCAATGAGTGGGTCATTGAATGCATCAACGTGACCTGAAGCCTTCCATATAGTTGGGTGCATGAAGATGGCAGAGTCAATACCGACGATGTTCTCGTGAAGGAGAACCATGTACTGCCACCAGTACTGCTTGATGTTGTTCTTGAGTTCTACACCGTTCTGACCGTAGTCATAAACAGCTCCGAGACCGTCATAAATCTCAGATGATGGGAATACGAAACCGTATTCCTTACAGTGGCTAACCACTTTCTTGAAGATGTCTTCCTGTGCCATTATATTATTGTTTATTGTTATTCTTTTTCTTGATATGAAGTTAGCTAAGTTATAGCTTCTTTCGTTCAATTTCGTGCAAAGTTACGAGTTTCTAATCAAAAAGTTGTAACTTTGGTGCTTAAAAATATATAAAAGACTTGAAAATGAATAATACTGAGATGACGAGTTCTGCCGTGGAGTTGCTTAAAAGGCTTATTTCCACTCCAAGTATCAGTCGTGATGAGACTGCGGCTGCTGACATTCTCTTAGCAGAATTGAACGCAAGCAATGAAGCACTTGACAATGTGTTTACCGTCAATCGCCACGGCAACAACGTGTGGTGCATAGCTAACGACTACGACGCATCGAAGCCAACCATACTGCTTAACGCACATATAGACACCGTCAAGCCTGTGGCTGGATGGCAGCACGATCCATTCACACCAACCGTTGAGGATGACACATTGTATGGTCTTGGTTCTAACGACTGTGGAGGTGGACTTGTGTCACTCATGCAGGTGTTTCTCTGCTATTGCACAAAAGATTCTTCACTCTTCAGTCTTCATTCTTCATTGAACATCATCTATCTCGCATCATGCGAGGAGGAAGTATCTGGCAAGAATGGTATTGAGAGTGTACTGCCATTACTTCCTAAGATAGACTTTGCCATCGTGGGTGAACCTACGGGTATGCAACCAGCCATAGCAGAAAAAGGACTTATGGTCATTGATGCTGTGGCTCACGGCAAGGCTGGCCATGCCGCACGCAACGAAGGTGACAACGCCATCTATCATGCCATTGACGACATCAAGTGGTTGTCCGAATGGGTATTCCCAAAGCATACAGACTTATTAGGTCCTGTCAAGAATACCGTCACCATAGTCAATGCGGGTACACAACACAATGTCATTCCTGACCAATGTACATTCACCATTGACGTAAGAAGCAACGAGTGTTACACAAATGAGGAGATATTCGAGTTCTTCCAGCAACACTTGAAGTCTGAGCTCAAGGCTCGCAGCTTCCGTCTCAGTTCTTCACGCATAGACATTGATCATCCTTTCGTACAGCGATGCATAGCAGCAGGACTCGTTCCTTTCGGTTCTCCTACCCTAAGCGATCAGGCACTTATGCGCTTCCCAAGTCTTAAGCTCGGTCCGGGGCAAAGCTCACGTTCCCACACGGCAGACGAATACATCAAGATTAGTGAGATTAGCGATGCTATCAGTCTTTATATCCACTTACTCGAAGGACTCAAACTATAATATAACACAGACTACAGGTACTTCGTAGTACGTCGCTTACGTACTCACAGTACTACCGTCACGTACTGGAAAGAGAAAAGGTGTGGAGCATTTCTGCTACCACACCTTTTCAATTATTTAAGGTTTTGTAAAGAATTTACATTACTTAATGAGTGAACCTGCAACGTTGTAAGTCTTACCACCATTAACGATGACAATCTTACCGTCAACCATCATCTTCTTAACAGAAGTAGCATTCTCTGAAGCCTCTACAGTATCAATTGCATCTGGCTGCTCAGTTGCATCCTTAACGAGCCAGAGACCCTTGATTGTGAATGTTGCGTTCTTAACATCTCCGTTAGCATTGAAGAAGATAGAGAAGTCTGCAATACCTTCAGTCTTCTGCTTGTCTGTGAATTCCAATTCAAATACATCCTTACCATCAAGATCAACCCAACCCTCTGGACATACGAAACCGCATGGGATGAAGTTGTATTCCGGATTACCCTCACTTACAGGAAGAGCCTCTGCGAATTCAACAATAACGCTCTTGTAGCCCTTAATCATGTCAGGAGTGAGATTGTACTTGAAGATGCTAAGATGTGAAGCGTTGTTACCCCAAGTACCATTTGTAATAGTGTACTTAGCAGAAAGTGGCTGACCATCTTCGTTTGATTCAAGAACCTCGATAGCAAGTTCTGTGCCTTCACCACTACCACCAGTAAGTGGGAGACGGAGGTCGTTCTCGTGTGTATTAACTGGCTCTGGAGCAACATACTCAGCGATAGCCCAGATGTAGTTACCGTTTGAAGTCTTCTTGTCACCATAGCAAGATGAGCCTGCTGCTTTTTCATTAGCATTAGTTCCGAGGAGACCGTTCTTACCAGTGATAGAGTAACCACCCTCAACAAGAGCGATTGTCCAACCGTAAGCCTCAGCAGAAGCTGTCATTGTCCAGTTGTTGCTACCTTCGTAGTTTACATACTCAGTACCGTTAGAGATAGCATAGCCATTTTCCTGAGCTACGAAGTAAACAGGAGTACCCTCTGCTTCAATCTTGATACCATCAGCAGATACAGAAAGCTGGTTGTTCTCAGCAGTAGTAAGTGTAAGGATGTATGCCTGACCCTCCTTTGGAGCGTTAGCCTTTGGAGCAAATGCCTCTACAGCCTCGTTAAGAGCTGTCTTAGCAGCATTGATTGACTCTTCTGTTGCGTCCTCAGCAGCCTTAGCCTCGTTAGCAGCAGCGATAGCGTTAGCAAGTGGAGCAAGCTCAGCCTCTGAATACTGGAAGAGAGCGTCACCAGCAGCGTAAGAAGCAAGCTTCTCGTCTGCAGCCTTGATTGCGAGATCAAGCTTAGCGATTGCCTCATCAATTGCAGGAACTGGCTCATCCAACTTACCAATGTAAGTAAGACGGAAGTTATCCCATACTGTCCAGTCTGTACCGATGTGCTCAGTCTTAGTAACACCGAACTTAAGAACACCAGTCTTAACAGCCACCTTAACTGTGTTAACATAGAAACCCTTTGCAAATGCGTTACCAGCCTCAGTCAAAGAGAATGGAATCTTTACAGTCTCATCACTTGCAGCAGCAGCAACAACCTCGTTATCAAAGAGGCTCTTGAGGCTAACTGTATCGCTGTTAGCATAAAGCTTAGAGTAGATTACCTCTGTACCTTCTGCATGTGCAGTCTGTGCTACATCGTTAGTATTTTCATCTGTGTTGTTGTAACGATAGAATCCCTGAACAGTAAGAGTGTAAATACCGTTTGGAACTTCAATTTCCTGATAGTAATCAGTAGCTTTCTTTACATTACCACCCCATACTTCAGCAATCTGACCAGCAGGTGTAAATTCACCCTTGCTATAGTTTACACCACCAAATGCTGGCTTGTCACCCTGCCATGCAGAGTTGTAAGTGTTGTTACGACCGAAGTTAGCATCGCTGATAAGGAAGTTAGCATTTACTGGGTTCTCCTCTGTAGCATTGTCGAATTGAGCAATAAGCTCATCCTTTGTAACAATCTTCCACTGAGCAGCAGCACTTGTTGCATCCTCAGCATTGAAGTTTACGATACCCTCTGCGTCAGCAGCAAGGAACTTACCATTAACATCCTTGATAGAGAAGATGCCATTGCTGATTTCTGCAATAGTCTGTGCAGAAGCAGCACCATCTACGAACAAGTTTTCACCTGCATTGACGAAGTGGTTAGCTCCACCATTTGAGATATGTGAATCAATAGTGTATGTACCATCCTCAAGAACAGCAAGAGTCATAAGCTGAGCAGCCTCAGTTACAGATGCCTTTGTACCCCAAGCGTTGTTACCATTAAGGAACTTGCCTGACTCAGCATTGATGATGAAGTAATCACCAGCAGTAAGCTGCTTTGGCTCTGGCTTAGCCTCTGGCTCAACGAGTGTAAGTTCGAAGTTATCAACACACATCCAGTTACCTGTACATCCCTCAAGCTTAACGCCAATTGTGAGAATTCCATCTGTTACCACACTCTCAACCTCAACCTTACCAGGAGCTGCACAGTCAGTCTGAGCATCGTTGAGTACGAGGAAGAATCCAGTACCATTTGTTGCTGGGTTATTCTTCTGCTCAAGGTTCTGCATGTTAGCAGTAAGCTTATAAGTTCCGTTTGGCATTCCCTCGAGAGTCTGGAGGAGTGTGCCATCAGAAAGAGTACCAGGAGCAGCAGTCCATCTTTCAACGAACTTCTGTCCTGCGATATTCTCACCGAAGTTCATGTTGTTTGCGAGAGCACCACAGTTGTTAGATGTCCATCCTTCAAGTGTACCTGTCTCGAAACTTGGGTTAATGATAGCAAGTGTCATGTTAGCACCTGCAACATTCTGTGACTTAATTGCATTTGCGTATGCAGCACGAAGCTCAGAAGCGTTTGCAAATTCGCCATCATTATACTTTGCAAGTACAGCATCAATCAAAGCCTTAACAGCCTCGTCTGTAACTGCTGCGTAAGAGCTATTGATACCATCACATTCGTTAATAACGTCTATTGCATTGTTTACAGCAGCAGCGATAGCATCAAGGTCGCCACTTTCCTTTGCTGTGTTTACAGCATCTTTTGTCTCAGAAGTCTTTAATGCAGCAAGAACTTCCTCTGCAGCTGAGTTAACTTTTGTAGCATCCCATCCTGTTGAATAATCTGTAAATGCTTTCCAGTACTTAACGTCTGTTGCTGGACGAGCAGCATTTCCTTCAAAACCGAGGTAGATTTCACGACCAACATTCTTGAACGCAAAACCAGCACCTTCCGTATAAGAAACATTCCAAACAGCGAGGTTTGCGCCGTCCTGACCATGCTGTCCGTCTTTTCCTGCAAGGGCAAAGATAGTGCTGCCTGATGGCTGAGCATTAACGTAACCTTCACCTCCCCAATAAGTGTAAGCAGAACCATCTGCTTTGAAAACTGGCAAAATAAAACCATTTTCCACATCAGCAAGTGATTCAATTGTATACTTGACACCAGCATCAGCAACATTCAGTACATCAGTAATAGGTGTCACATAACAGTCCCAATAGTTTTGGCCTGCCTGATGAGTGTGAAGGATGTTACCTTCCTCGTTCTGAAGAACGAACTTGTTTTCCTGCAATCCTTCTACAGTCGTAATCTCGCCTGTAAACTGGACCGTCTTAACAACTTTGTCAATGGCATTAGCACCAAGACAAGTCATCATAGTAGCGGACGCTACCAAAAATCTTTGTAGATTTTTTTTCATGATGTTTTAAAGAATTAGTAAATAAAATTGTTTTGTTTAAGTTAGTTTCTTTTCATTTTGGCTCTTCAAATCCAAGGTCTTGCAAGGCTTATTCTCATGGTTTGAGTGTCATGGTCAATTTTGGAAGTTAGAACCTATAAGAGTAACAAAAGAGCAATGCATCTGAAATAATGTGTTAGAAAGATTAAATCAAAATGATTGTTTTTTGTAGTTCTTTTCATTGCAAAAATAAATAAATGAACAATATATTCCAAGTTATTTCCAATGAAATGTGCAAAACAGCGTGTTTTTAAAGCAATAAGTACACTGAAATGCTATTTTTCAGTGTACTCAATACAATTATTTCAATTTCTTTACAATTTTTCCGCTATGGTATTTGATTATATTAAAACCGGTTTCGGGTTCCTTTCGCTTGACGCCATCCACGGAATAAATGCCAATGATTGTGTCCCGCTCATCATTTCCAACATCAGCAATTCCGAGTGCCGGGTCAGGACTTACAAGCGTAAGACGAAAGTTGTCTGCAACGAACCAGCGTGCTGGCATGGTCGTGAAGTTCCTCACACCAATAGTGAGTTGTCCTTCAATAGCTTGTATCTCTGGCGTGGTATATTCACTGTACTTGTTGTCTTCCTCCTCTATACATACTTTCACGGTGTCCTTGCCATTGGTTACATAGAGTCCGCATGAAGGATAGAACTCTGTATCGCTTGAACTCTTTGAGTTGTAAGCCATACATGACACGGTATATTTACCGTTCTGAAGTCCTGTGACCGTCTGGTAATAGTTGAATGACCTATCCTCTAATTTGATACTATTTCCAGCCCAGTATTCAAAAGATACATTATTTAGTAATGGGCCATTTCCTCCGTGAGGTCGTTCGCAGATCCAACCTGTTGAACCATTCACCTCTGGATTGACAATAGCATCCGTCATATCTGTACCAGGAGTAATCTGTGACTTCAACGAAGTGAGATATATTGCGTATAGTTCCTTTATCTCACTTCTGCCATCAGTAATGATACCACTTTCGTAGTCAGCCATTATGTCAGAAGCCAGTTCCTTGAACATTGCCTGTCCTCGTTCGTCAAGACTCGTATATACTTCGTAAGCCTTAAGAACCTTTTCATAGTCCTTTGCAGACCTATTACCCTCAGCCCTTGCCTTATTAAGTATATTGACAAAAGGCTTGATAGATTCTATAGTCATTACGACAGTGTCCTTACTTTGGAGAACAGCAAGAATACTATCTCTCTTCTCAATATTCATCTGCTTTTCCAAGGTAAGTTCAGCTTCCTTTACAGACTCTACATATGCTTTTTTGTAGCCGTCGAGGTCAAGGTCTTTAACATAAGTAAGCACGAAGTTATCCCAGTAGCTTCTGAGTTTCTCTACCCTCTCAAGGCGTGTTCCCACGACTATCTTTCCGTTATAGGTTGTAGTCTTGAGTCCCTTGACGTCGTAGAGGTTCGTGGCAAACGAACCGCTTGCATCCTTATCACTTGATTCATTCTGTGTGCCAAGGTGATAAGTCTCAGCTTCTTCGTCAAGATATAGCTCAGGTATATATGACGTGCGTGTTCCGTCAAGACGGTAGAAGCACTGTGCCTGCAAGGCGTATGTACCACAAGGTATGCCTTCTACATCCTGGCTTATATCAAAAGTGGTATGATAAGCCACTCCACATGGCTCTGTACTGCTTCCTCCAGAAAGGTTCACAGCCTCCACATTACTTGCGCTATTGATTGTCCAGTATGACTCTCCGTATGCAGGGCCATAGTTCTGGAAAAAGTTAGCATTGCGGATAAGGAACGTAGCATCATCTTCACCATTGAAAGCATCAATGCGGTCCTCCTCCTTTATTATCTTCCACTGTGCCCTTCTGTTATTCATATTGGTAACAGTCACAACTGATGTTGATGTTCCATCGCTTGCAAGGTAGTTACGGTCATTACAGGTAATGGCATAGTTACCATCCTTAGTCTCAACAAATCGCCAGAACACAGGTTCCTCATCGAGATAATTGTTCTTACCAAGATAATGCGTCTCTTCACTACTAAAGAAATGCGAGTCAATGATGTACTGCATCTGATGCACAGACTCATTGGCAACAGTAGTTTCATCCACCGTTTCCGTATCTGATTCATCTATCGTTTCTGTTTCCGAGTTAGGAACGACGCTTCCTGTAAACACAAAAGGATGTCCATGCTTGATAAGTATTGCCCTCGCTCCGTTGAAGCCAGTACTTCCCAAGTACATATCCGTACTGGTGTTCAATATGTAGTAAACACCATCATCAAACTGTGCATGAATGTTACCTGAATAAACAATGCAAAGAGATATCAATGCTATTAATCTGTAGTATATATTCATATCCGTATTATTGTTCGTTAACATTTCGATTTATTGATAGAATTATCTCCTGAACTTCCGTCAATTCTCCGCTGTAGTTCCGCTGTTCCTCTGCTCGATGTCCGCTATTTCTCTGCTATTTCTCTGCTAAATAGCGGACTCATAGCGGACTCATAGCGAAGGCATAGCGGAGTCATAGCGAAGCCACGCCCGATTTACAGTATTCTCTCGAATATGCTTTCGACAGCTGCAAATATAAGAAAAACATATTATTTGCCCAAGATTATATCCCTAAAAAACAAAAAAAGAGTCCAAGAATACCTCTTGAACTCTTTTTATATTCATCATTTCCACAAAGAGTGGAAAGCACAGTTTACATCAACTTGCATCACTCATCCTTCGTGATGCAAGAGTTAAAAGTTAAAAATTAAAAGTTAAAAGTTGGAAATCACTTGTATCCTATGTTGTTTGCAAGAACCCCAGACTTCTCAACTCAACTTTTAACTGTTAACTGTTAATTGTTAACTCATGTAAAACACATGTTTTACTGTCTCTCGATTGTCTGTTCGCGGTCTGGACCTACACTGACGATAGCGATTGGAGTCTCAAGTTCCTTCTCGAGGAATGCAATATAATCCTTGAATGCCTGTGGGAACTGAGACTCTGAAGTCATCTTTGTGAGGTCAGTCTTCCATCCTGGCATCTCTACATATACAGGCTCTACATCGTCAATCTCGTATGGGAAGTAGTCGATGACACTACCATCCTTGAGCTTGTAAGCAGTACAAGCCTTGATTGTGTCGAATCCATCGAGAACATCGCTCTTCATCATGATGAGCTTAGTTACGCCACTTACCATGATAGCATACTTGAGGGCTACGAGGTCAATCCAACCGCAACGGCGCTCACGACCTGTTACTGCACCGTACTCATGACCGATGGCACGGATTGTTGCACCTGTCTCATCGAAGAGCTCTGTTGGGAATGGACCTGCACCTACACGAGTACAGTAAGCCTTGATGATACCGAACACATCACCAATCTTGTTTGGTCCTACACCGAGACCGATACATGCACCTGCACATATAGTGTTTGATGATGTTACGAATGGGTATGAACCGAAGTCTATGTCAAGCATTGTACCCTGAGCACCCTCACAGAGGACAGACTTGTCCTGCTTGAGGAGGTTGTTAATCTCATGCTCAGAATCTACGATAGGGAACTGACGGAGGTACTCGATACCTTCCATCCACTTCTTCTCTACCTCTGTGATGTCATAGTCTGTATAGTTGAGTGACTTGAGGATTGCCTCATGGCGAGCCTTAGCCGCAGCATATTTCTGTTCAAAGTTCTCAAGGATATCACCCACACGAAGTCCGTTACGGCTTGTCTTGTCAGCGTATGTAGGACCGATACCCTTACCAGTTGTACCTACCTTGTTCTTACCCTTCTGAGCCTCGTAAGCGGCATCGAGAATACGGTGAGTAGGCATGATGAGGTGAGCCTTCTTTGAGATGTGGAGACGACTTTTAAGTTCGTGGCCTGACTTCTCAAGATCTTTTGCCTCATCCATGAAGAGGTCTGGAGCGAGAACTACGCCATTACCGATAATGTTTACCTTGTCACCCTGGAATATTCCCGATGGAATGGAACGAAGCACATACTTCTGTCCTTCAAACTCGAGTGTATGTCCAGCGTTAGGACCTCCCTGAAAACGAGCAACTACATCGTAGCGTGGAGTAAGTACGTCAACAACCTTACCCTTACCTTCGTCTCCCCACTGGAGACCCAAAAGAACATCTACTTTCATTTTTTATATGTTTATGTTAGACTTTTCTGTCAATGGATTGGATTTTCCAATTTGCGAAGCAGCAGCTGACAGGAGTGCAAGCTTTTGTTTCGCCTTCTCCCACCTTGCCTTCTTCGCCTTGCACTTAGTACAAACACCATAGATATAGGTGCTGCTTCGTTCTTTGGTGAAGCGCGGTGTCTTTGCCTGCATCGCAACATTGGTTATACTTGTGTCGTGAAGATCGTGTATCTCGCGACAATCCGTACAGATGTAGTGACTGTGTGGTTCCACCTTGTAGGCATTCTCATAGAGAGCCGCCCCCTTGATTATAGGGTGGCAATATACGAGGCCTATCTCGGCAAACAAGTCAAGTGCTGAATAGACAGTTGCGCGGTTTATTTTGTAATTATCTGGAGTAAGTGCCTGAATCTCGTCCGCAGTTCGGTGTCCAGTCATATTGAGGACGACCTTGAGAACCGTTTCCCTTTCAGGTGTATGGCGCATTTTGTGGCTTTCGATATACGCATTCAAAATAGCCTTAGCGCCTTCAAATTTCTTATCAATATCCATAATCAACACTCATAAACCGCACAAATTTATCACTTTTCTGCCATTATGACAAATAATCTGCAATTTTTTTGACCTTTTTAGCATTAACTTCGCTTTGCGAAGCAAATATATGTAGTGCTTTGAAAACTTGAGTGTCAAGTACAGTTGGCTTTGTCGCACCTTCACCTTCTGTCTTCAAGTGTTCAAGCACAGCCGATGCCTGGTCGAGAAACTCGTCAGCACTTCTGTCCTGCAGTTCACCTCGTCTGAGCACATGACACAAGGTCAGATAACCACAACATTGTATCATCTCCTTGTCCGAAGCCATCCACTCAAACGCCTTTACTGACGCGAACTTCAGCCTGTTTACAAGATTCATGCAGAAGAACTGTGCAATCTCTATGGTCTTGATTTCTTCCACCCATATATCACATATCTCCTCATCAAACCTATCCACAGGCATAAGGATGGTGGCAAGTATCTTGCACTCACGCACATTCTCATTCCATAGAGCCTGCGCCAGCTCATGGCTTGCCTCAAACTCCTTGGCGATATCGTGTAATCTTGGAATCTCCACGCCAAAGTTCACCCTGTAATCCGCAGACTGTCTCATGGCAGCCGACGCAATACCGTTCATATTGGCACGTAGTTCCTTCTTTACATCTAATATTGTTTCTTTTATATCCATACACGTTTCATTTTCGCGCCATAGGCGCGGACGAAGAAAAAACAGGCAAAAACAATTAAAAACAGATAAAAATATTATTTTAGAAATATTTTATTGTGTTATCATCTGGGTTGTAATAGAACTTTTCACATTCATCCAATAAAGGAGCGAAATTATACAATATACCAATACGTATCCCTGCATTCCGCATGTAGTTGGTAAGCTGCATTCTTTCATGACTACTTAGTCTTTCTATTGCTTTGCATTCAAGAAAAACTTTTCCTTTGCAAAAGAAATCCACTTGCAGCCTACTCTTTATGGTTTTACCTCTAAACGTAGGATGAAAACTATATTCTCTAATATGCTCAATGTTCGCGTCTTTAAATGCTATTTCAAGACAATCAGAATACACAGCCTCTGTAAGTTCCGGTCCCTTCTCTTTATGCACCTCTTGACAACAACCGACAATGTCAAAGACGTATTTTTTCAATTTTGCCTTTAATTCATTGTCTTCCAAAACACCATATAACATAATCGATATCTTTTACAAAAAACATGTTTTCACATGTTTTTATTTGTTTTTATCTGTTTTTTCTTCGTCCGCACCTTGGGTGCGATAAAATCAAAAAGAATAATTCTTAGAATAGCGAAGCATCTGCTCTGCATATCCTTCGGTGTAAGTAACCTTTACATCGATGATTTCGCCCTTATCATTACGTACAGCCTCATATACAGGATTGATGAAGCCCTTGTAAGGAGCGATATTGAGCTTTGCGTATCTATCGAGCACTTCCTTGTGAAGCTCAGGGTCAATCTTTACACCGTAAGTTTCAACAAGGTTCTTTGCACCCTCGTAGTCACCCGTACTCTTTATACGCTGGATTTCCGCAAGGAGTTCACCGAACAAATCACGGAGACGAACATAATCGTTGATTTTAACGAATGTTTTTCCATCCTTCTTCACCATTTCAACGACATTATCATTCTTACCATGCTCCAAAGCCCAACGAGCAATGAGTGCCCTGTTACGCATGTGTGCCTCCTCGATGTTATTACCCAGATTGATACGCACAAGCTGAGTCATGAGACCATTCATCATCTGAGCGTAGTATGAAGCCTTGTAAACCTCCGCATTTGGAGTAAGTCCAAGCTCCACGAGCTTAGCATCTGGGAGATAATAGAGAGCAAAGAGGTCGGCACGAGCTTCCTCTATCGTTGAACCGTATGCCTTGAGGCTGTCACCATCGACTCCATCGAGCAGCTTTCCACTTCCGTGGCCAAGGCACTCATGAAGGTCAGTATGGAGGTCATCACACACATCGCCATATTTATCAATCAACTCCTTTTCAACGGCAGAATACACGAATTCATCAGTCATACCATTACCCTTGGCTGCCTTATTGTAAGCATCAGTAAGATTACCGATGGTTACGCTCTTAGAGCCGTGCTCCTTGCGAACCCAGTCAGAGTTAGGAAGGTTAATACCGATGGCAGTTGAAGGATAGAGGTCACCACCAAGGATTGCAGCATTGATGACCTTGGCTGTTATGCCCTTCACCTTTTCTTTCTTGAAACGTGCATCAACAGGACTGTGGTCTTCGAACCACTGAGCGTTTGCACTCAAAGTCTCCGTTCGTTTCGTAGCTTCAAGGTCCTTAAAGTTTACGATACTCTCCCAAGAGCACTTCAAACCGAGAGGGTCGCCATAACACTCGATGAAACCGTTAACGAAATCAACAAGAGGTTCAGTATTTCTAACCCAAAGAATACTGTATTCATCGAACGTTTTGAGGTCACCACTTGTGTAATATTCCATGAGCTTGTCAATAACCTGCTTCTGGAGGTCATCCTCAGCATAAGGACGGGCAAGCTTGAGGTTTTCTACGATTTTATCGATATATTTACCATACTTACCGCCAACTTTCCACTTATCCTCGAATATCTTGCCATTCTTCTTGACAAGAGTACTGTTCATACCATACATAACTGGGTGTTGAGCATCGCCCTCTGCCTTCTGCTTACCATAGAATTCCTCAGCTTCTTCCTGAGTCACTCCCTGATAGTAATTACATGCTGAAGTCTTGATAAGATCAACACCCTCGGCAAGGTTTACACGCTTAGTAAGGAAGTCCTCCTTGAATATTGCTTTACATATATCATCAAGATCCTTTGCACTCACACTTACATTTGCGCTTTCAACCTGTTTTCTGAACCAAGGCTCAGTAAAGCCAGGCACGAACTTCTCACATCCGTAATGATGGTGTATGCCGTTGGAGAACCACACACGCTTGAGGTATGTCTCCATAGCCAGGAACTCATCAGACTTCCTATCCACCTTTGTTGATGTATAAACATCCTCAAGAACACTCCTAATACCGATGTTATAAAGACCATTCTGGTCAAACAGGATGTCACGTCCCCAGAGGGCAGCCTCCTGAAGGTAGTAGATGAATGTTTTCTGCTTTAAGGTAAGGTCTTCGAAACCATGTACCTTGTAACGAAGCATCTGCAAATCTGCAAAACGCTCATCCGAATACTTGAAGTTGTCTGTCTGGGCAACGCCATTGGCAACTCCCATACTGAGTAATGATGCCATAATGTAATTTCTTATATTCATATTGTTTTCAGTTTTGAATCAACTTATCCTATATCAAAAGCAACGTACTTATTAGCACTCACGTCTCACGTCAATCCTTCGTTAACCTTTCGTGAACCCTTCGTAATTCTTCCTTATAGCTCAGCACGTACATATTGAACAAAAAGCTTTTGTTTACACTCCTCATTCTCATCACCTCTTGGTAGGTTGAGAGGGTGTCTTCCCTTTCCTATATTCCTCTGGTGTCTCTCCAGTGAACTTGCGGAAAGCAAGGAAAAATGATACACGATTTTTGAACCCTACGAGGACGCCAATCTCATCCACCGTCATGTCAGCCTTATTAGGATTGACAAGATAACGCTTGGCATCAGCCACACGGAGCGAAAGGACTATGTCGGAATATGAGCTACCATATTCTGTTTTCAGGATTCTTGAAAGCTTATAGTTTTCAACACCCAAATCCTCCGCAAGACGTGTTGCGGAATAATCAGGGTCACGATACTTGCGACTTTTTATAAGCAAAGTTTCTATATCCTTTTTCATATTCCGTGCAAATATATCCTTTTTTATCCACATGTGAGTTGGTTTTGTCCAAAAATATCCAAAAGATAGTTTTTTCTTTCAAATCGTAACAAAAATAAATATTTTAACAAAATTTGTCAGAAAGATGATAGTTTTATATGATTTCAATGCTTTTTTGGCTTAAAAAATGTATTTTTTCACAAAAAAACATTGCAGTGTGTTAAAATTTATTTATGTTTGCACACGATTTTTGATAAAATGAACACAAAAGCGCGACAAAACTTATCATTCATTACAGTTTGTTATGTGTTCTACATTTTTTCAAAAAGACCTAACTATTGTGATGGCAAAACATCGCAACAGACATTTTAACTATTACTAAAGGATTATATTATTAATAACTAATTTTAATTAAAAGAATGGGAAAAAAATTATGGTCGTTCCTTACTATCTGTATGTTCACAGTTAGTATGGCATTCGCACAGCAAAAGGTGACAGGTGTTGTCATCGAGGCTGAAACTGGCGAACCTGTAGTCGGAGCTTCTGTTCGTGTGAAAGGCGCTAATATTGGTGCTGCAACAAACGTTGAGGGTAAGTTTACTCTTGAGGTTCCAAGTTCATCTTCAACTCTCGTTGTTTCATACATCGGTATGAAGACAAAGGAAGTTGCTGTTAAACCCAATGTAAGAATTGTTCTCGAATCCGAGTCAAACAATTTGAGCGATGTTGTTGTTGTTGCTTATGGAACACAGAAGAAATCAAGCCTTACTGGTTCTGTTTCACAGATTGATTCAAAGGTTATTGAACAACATATTTCAACTTCTGCAACCGCTGCACTTGAAGGTGCTGCACCAGGTATTCAAGTAAATAACACATACGGTGAACCAGGTTCTGCTCCAAAGATTCGTATTAGAGGATTCAGTACGCTTAATGACGAAAACGACCCTCTTATTGTTCTTGATGGAGCACCATTTAATGGTAATATTTCTGAAATAAATTCAGCTGATATTGAAACTATCTCAACTCTTAAGGATGCTGCATCATGTGCACTTTATGGTAGCCGTGCATCTAATGGTGTAATTATCATTACAACACGTAAAGGTAAGGGAGGTTCTACTCCACAAGTTTCACTTAACATTAATCAAGGTGTTTTCACTCGTGGTATTCCAGAGTATGACCGTATGGGCGCAACTGAATGGATGGAAACATCTTGGATAGCATTGAAGAATCAGAGAATTAATGGTTCAACTAAGATGACTCCTGCTGATGCTGCAGATTATGCAACAAAGCATCTTATTGATGACTATTGTAAGGTAAATGTTTACAATGCAGACAAGTCAGCTCTTTTTGATGCAAATGGAAAGCTTACTGCACAAATGTTGCCAAACATTTCAGAAGACACTGACTGGGAAGATAATCTTGAAAGAACTGGTTATCGTCAAGAATACGTTCTTTCTGGCCAGGCATCTTCAGAGAAGTCAAACTTTTACGCTTCTGTAGGTTATCTTAACGAAAAGGGTTATATTAAGACAAATGAATACGAACGTTACTCAACTCGTTTGACTGGTAATTTCAACCCATATAAGTGGTTGAAGACAGGAGTAAGCCTTAATGGTGTTGTAGGAGTTCAGAATTATAATAGTAATGCTGAAAGTTCTTACTATGCAAATCCATTCTATGTTGCTCGTAATATGGCACCTATTTATACAATTCATGCACATAATGCGGATGGTTCTTATGTGGATGATGGTCTTGGTGGTCATGAATACAATTTTGACAAGGCAACTTTGGATAATCGTAATATTGCCTATGAGATTCGTACAGATAAGGAAATTAAGAGACGTCTTGCTCTTAATGCGAACGCATACGCAACTATTATTCTTCCATACGGATTTGATGTAACATTTAAGGGCGTAACTGATTACGCTACTACCAATCGTCAGAAGTTCAACAACAAGAACATTGGTGATGGTGCTGCTAATGGTGGTAGACTCAACAGCTATGCTTATCAGTATCGTACACTTTTGTTCCAGCAGTTGATTAACTGGAATAAGTCATACGGACTTAATAACATATCAGTTCTTTTGGGACATGAAAGTGAATCATATAAGATGTCTTATACGTATGGTATGAATACTAATCAGGCAGTAGATGGTATTCTTGTTCTTTCTAACTTCATTAAGAATTCTTATTTCGAGGGTTATGATGAGGAGGATAAGCAGGAAAGTTATATTGGCCGTGCAACATACAATTATGATGAAAAGTATTTCGGAGAATTCAGTTGGCGTAACGATAAATCTTCTCGATTCGCTCCAGGCCATAGATCTGCTCCTTATTTCTCTGTAGGAGCTGCTTGGAATCTTAAGAAAGAAAAATTCTTACAGGATATCAATTTTGTCGATGATCTCAAAGTCCGTGCGGCTTATGGTCAGGTCGGCAATAAATTATCTGCAAGTTATCAGTGCTATATGTCTTTGTATGAAATCACAAAGAATGGTGGAAATACGGCTTTGATGAAGTCTCAGATTGGTTCTCCTGAAACTTCATGGGAAACAACAAATACAATAGATGCCGCAGTAGAAGGTAAATTGTTTAATGGTCTTACATTCAGTGTAGGCTATTTCAACAAGCGTTCAAAAGATATTCTTATGAAAGTTAAGCAACCACTCTCAGTTGGCGGATATGCTCATGATGAAGATGCTGCTAATCCTACAATTATTCAGAATGTTGGCGTAGTTGAAAATTCAGGTGTTGAGGTTTCTCTTGCTTATGACGTAATAAAGAATCAAGATTGGAAGTTGACTCTTGGTACAGAAGGAACATTCATTAAGTCAAAGATTGTTACTCTTCCGGATCATGAAGATATAAGAAGAAACACAACACAGCTCTATTCTGAGGGACATGATATGTTCGCATGGCATACTTATCATTTTGAAGGTGTTGATCAGATGGATGGACGCTCTCTTTATACACTTGATCCTGATAAAACAGAGGCTGCCAAGAAAGCAGGAGCTTTGCGAACTATCAATGATGTAGATTATACTCTTGACACAACTTATGGTCTTCGTGATTTCCATGGTAAGGCTACACCAGATTTCTATGGTTCTTTCAAGACAGAGCTTTCATATAAGAACTGGAATTTCAACTTCCTCTTTACATATAGTCTTGGAGGAAAGGTTTTGGATTATTCTTACCGTTCTCTTATGTCAACATCTGCTTCTGGTGCTAACGCTTATCATGTTGATCTCGCAAATTCATGGAATGGTGTTCCTGCTGGAATGACAGAGACATCTGCAAATCGTATAGATCCAAATGGCCTTCCAATTGTGGATTTTGAAACAAACACATATAATAATGACGTTTCAGATCGTTGGTTGACAAGTGCAAATTATCTTGTTCTTAAGAATATTAATATTTCATATACATTGCCAAAGCGTATAACAAGCGCTTGGGGTATTAATGGTGTAACAGTTAATGCTGGTGCAGAGAACTTGTTTACACTTACAGCTCGTAAGGGTCTTAATCCACAGTATAACTTCACAGGTGGCAATGATGACACTTATGTGACTGCAAGAGTTATTAATCTTGGTGTCAAACTTAACTTCTAAAAAATTATATGAAAATTAAAAATATATTTCACACATTCGGTATTGCAGGTTTGTCTTTAATGGCTGCTTCTTGTAGTAGTGACTTCCTTGATACAGTACCAACTCAGTCTGTGAGTGATCAAATTGCTCTCAGTACAACATCTAACGCTTACGCTGCATTGAATGGTATTGCGAGTACGATGTCAACTCAGCATTATTATGCTTCGCAAGGTTTTTGTGGTGAGAACCATATGATGATTAAAATGGAATCATACCCATCAGAAAACTATAATTACAATTATTATGCTTCTGGCTGGGCCCCTATTCTTAATCAGCAGTACAACAATCGTAATAATACAATCTACGATTACTATGCTTGGGGATATTATTATAATCTTATTGGTCAGGCAAATGTGATTATCAGTCGTATTGATGACGCTTCTGGCTCTGATGAGGAGAAGAATTTCATAAAGGCAAGTGCTCTTACTTTCCGTGCTTACTCATACGAGAAACTTATCCGTTACTACTGTCATCGTTGGAAGGATTCTAAGAATGGAACTGACGATGGACTTATTCTTAAGTTGGATGAGTCAACAAATTCTCTTCCTTTATCATCATTACTTGACACATACAACCAGATTTATGCAGATCTTGATGAGGCAATTAAGTTGTTTGGTAATGCTGTAGATATGAGAGGTTCCGATATTTGGATTCCAAATGTGAATGTTGCACATGCAGTATATGCTCGCGCAGCTCTTTCACGTGAGGATTATAAGACTGCTCTTGAACATGCTACTGCTGCAAAGGATGGTTATCCACTCATGTCTAATGATGCTTATGTTTCTGGTTTCTGCAAACCTACTTCAGAGTGGATTATGGGTTCATATGGTTCAAGCGATGAAAACAACTGGTACTGGTCTTATGGTACTCAGTATGCGTGCAATGGATATTATGCAGCAAATTCTGCATGCGGCGCAGGAACAATTGGTCGTTCTTTGATTAACCGTATTCCAAATGGAGATATCCGTAAAAAGCTCTTCCTTACTGAGGATAAATTCCCAGGATATGATTTCTCTTATGGTTCAAATGACATTGATGGAACATTTGGTATAATAGGTGATAGTAACGAGAAACTTTGGGAAGAGGTAGATGACTATGTAAGTTCTATGACTCCAAATGGTCTTGATCGTGCATATTCTTCAGGTATATTCTATCTTGATGGACAACTTAAGTTTTGGGTAACAGATCTTCCTGGTATTGGATATCTTCCATTTATCCGTACTTCAGAAATGGTTCTTATTGAGGCTGAGGCTAACTACTTCCTTGGTAATGAGGCTGCGGCTCAAGCATCTCTTGTTGAACTTAATGCAACATCTGGACGTAATCCAGAGTATACTTGTTCTAAGACAGGTGATGACTTGTTCAATGAAATCAAAGACTATAGAGGCGTTGAGCTTTGGGGTGAAGGCTTCGAATGGTCTGATTACAAGCGTTGGAAATTGCCTATAAAGCGTCTTTCTCTTGCTGAAGGTGGTAATGCACATATTGCTACAGCAATAGAGATTGGAGTGGATGATGGAAATAACTGGACTTGGGCTATTCCAGAGAATGAAACTCTTTATAATAAGACTTTTGAAAAATAAGTTTTTTATTATAAATAATCTATATATGCTTAGATTGGAGAAAACCAATCTAAGCATTTTTTGCTTTAAAAACATATAATACAATTGACGCACATTTACTTTGTATATTTTTGTTGACATGTACGGATAAAGAAATAAAAACGTGAAATATCATAGAAAAACACAATTAAAAACTTATTGTATTGTTTTTTTTTGTATAATTGCAAAAAAAATAAGAAATATGAAGATTCTATATATCATTGCTTGATGTAACGGGGCTGGTAAAACAACAGCTTCTTTAACAATGTTGCCAGAGATATGGAAGTGTCGTGAATTTGTTAATGCAGATGAAATAGCAAAGGGATTATCGCCTTATAATCCAGAGGGAGTGGCGATTGAAGCGGGAAGGCTAATGCTGCAAAGAATAGATATGCTACTTCAAGGTGATGATTCATTTTCTATTGAAACAACGCTCAGTACTCGGTCTTATTCTAATATGATCAAGAAAGCACACGATAATGGTTTTACTGTTCAGCTATTGTTTTTCTGGCTACCTGCGCCAGAAATTGCGGTTGAACGTGTGAAACAGAGGGTTTCTGAGGGTGGACACAATATCCCTGAAGATGTAATTCATAGACGTTATAAGGCAGGGATAAATAATTTCTTCAATATTTATTGCAATATTGTTGATTCTTGGACTTTGGTTGAAAATTATAGCGTACCAAGAATCATTATTGCTAAGGGTGGCAAAGATAGCGAGACAGAATTGATAGATGTGGAATTATTTAATAAGATGAAAGCGTATGTCAGATAAAGATTTTGAATTATTGGTTAAAGGCTTGGAAAAGGCGGAATACAATATGCTACGTATGAAATCAATGCGTAATGAGATGGTGCTTCAAGATGGTCCTGATGGCTCTATTGTTCGTGTTCCTGCACGTGATATTTTTGAGAAGTTATATAATGAGCCTGCACCTACGTACTGACTTGTATTATTCATACTAATATTTATATCTATCAGTATGAATAAAGTAAGAATATGGATACTAATTTTGCCAATAGGACTCCTGCTCGACGGAGGATAAAGGTCAAGAGGTGACCATTAACCAATTATTGTTTTTTCTATATTCTTTGTTTCCTTACTGAAGTTCATGCCGATGCGGATAATCTTTTGACCATTCAACTCGAATGGGAGTGCGTAGTGCTTGTCTTCAATTTGAGCAAGTGCTTCCTCGGCTGTGCCATCAAGCTTGAATTCCATGACGTAACAATACTTAGGTGTCTGGAGTACAAGGTCTATACGACCTTCGCTCGTCATGTACTCAGCCTGAACGTATGTACCAGCCAACTTGCATATAAGCCAGATGACATTCTGGTAGTGGTTCTCCAAATCCTTTATGAGCATATATGGAGTGTCAGCAAAGAGTGACTTGAGACGCTTTACGAACTGTTCGGTATTGCCATTGCGTAAGTCTTGTACAAAGTTCTTCAAGTCGAATGCAGACTTGCTCTTATCCTTTGAGATGTACCAAGGGAGCAGATACTTCGTGAAACCTATGCGGACTTCCTCATTAGGAAATCCAAGAGTGTATTCTTGAAATTCCTTATCGTAGCCCTTAATCGTGAGATAACCGCTCTGGTAGATGACCGGTATCGGGTCTTTGGATGTAGAGTCGATGCTGTTGAGAGTGTCGGCATCTGCTGTTGCATTAGCCATAGCCTCAAGATTGTAGTCATCACGCTGGAGCAACTCTACGAGATATGATGGTGTACCCGTTTCAAACCAGTAGCTGCCGAACTCTTTTTTCTTTAGAGTATTGAGTACGCTGAACGGATTGTATATTCCACATCCTCTCTGGTGAAAGTGGTAGCCGTCATACATTAGTTTCAGTTTCTGTACTGCCTCGTCAAATGTCATGTCGTTGACATCGGCAAGAACCTTGACATAATCCTTGAGGGTTATGGCGATGTCGTCTTCCGTCATTCCACAGATGTTATGGAACTCATAATCCATAGAGATGTCCTCGAGGTTGTTAAGATCGCTGAACACGCTGACCTTGCCGAACTTGGTCACACCTGTAAGGAGTGCGAATTTGATACACCCGTCCTTACTCTTGAGTGCTCCATAGAATCCTTTCAATGTGCCACGGAACTCATTCTGTAGTTTCTCATTGCCGATGGCCTGAAGCATCGGCTTGTCATATTCATCCACGAGGATGACTACGCCCTTGCCTGTCTTGTCGTATGCATACTGGATGACATTCTCAAATCTCATGCCGAATGGGAGGTCTTTTCTTTCACAATCATATTCCTTTTCCCAGACTGAGAGAGACTCATCAAGTTTTTTCTCAAGCACTTCCTTTGCATCATACTTGTTTGTGTTCAGGTCGAGGTGAAGCACAGGATGCATTGCCCAGTCCATGTCCGTCTTGTCAGCGATGGCAAGACCATCGAAGAGTTCACGTTTACCGTCAAATATGGCATGGATGGTTGACATCAACAACGACTTACCGAAACGACGAGGACGGGAAAGAAAGTAGTATCTTCCTCCCTTAATCATCTTGTATATGAGTTCTGTCTTGTCAATGTAAAGATACCCGTCTTTACGAAGACTTTCAAAGTCCTGTATGCCGATAGGCAAGTTCATGAGTTGTGTCATAATCCTTTGTATTAATGATTACTGCGCAAAGATACAATTTACCATGATAAGTACAAAACAAAAGTATCGTTAATTGACGTATTTATTATCTCGTAGGCATAAATTATAAACTTGTAATTTGTGATTAAAAAATTATTCCATATATTTGCCTAACATTTAACCAAACAACACAAGTATGAAGAAAATACTAACATTTATCGCTGTTCTTGTTGCTGCTTCTACCAATATCTATGCAGCAAAGAAAGATGTAAAGAAGACAGATCGTGAAGTATGGGTTGACATCATGTATCAGATGGCTGAACCTGTAATGAAGAATATGGCTGAGGGTAAGCTTCAGCAGGTAATGGACACTACTAACGGATGCAAGAACCTTGAGCTGTCTCCTACTTGGGACAATCGTAACAAGAAGGTTGCATACATGGAGGCCTTCGGACGTCTCCTTGCTGGTCTTGCTCCTTGGCTTAATCTCCCAGATGACGATACTCCAGAGAGTGCAAAGCGTAAGCAACTGCGTGAATGGACACGTAAGGCTATCATCAATGCCGTTGACCCAAAGAGCCCAGACCGTCTTGGATGGGAAAGCGGTGGTCAGACTCTCGTTGATGGCGCATACGTTGTTGAAGGTCTATACCGTGGTTATGACTCTCTTTGGGTACCACTTCCACAGGAGACAAAGAACCTTTACATCAAGGAGATTAAGGGTCTTCGTCGTTATGACCCTCCATATACAAACTGGTTCCTCTTCGTAGGTATGGAGGAGAGCTTCCTTATGTACGTAGGTGCTGACTATGATGCCTTCCGTATCAAGACAGCCATGAGTAAGGTAGAAGAGTGGTATATCGGTGATGGTATCTATAGTGACGGTCCTTCATTTGCATTTGACTACTACAACTCATTCGTCATCCAGCCAATGTACCTTGAGTGTCTTGAGATGATTTCTGCTCGTCAGGGTGGTAACTCATATCTTATCCGTGCAAAGGATGGCAAGCGTAACTCTGCCAACAACCGCGTGAAGGAAGTTCGCAAGCGTATGCAGAAGTGGAGCGTCATCCTTGAGCGTTTCATATCTCCAGAGGGTACTTTTCCAGTAGTTGGTCGTAGTATTCCTTACCGTATGGCAGTTCTCCAGCCACTTGCACAGCTTGCGTGGCGCAAGCAGTTGCCACAGGAACTTCACAATGGACAGGTACGTGCAGCACTTACAGCCGTTGCCAACCGTATGTTCTATGGACAGGTGGAAAATCCATCAAAGAAAGCATCTCCACTGTCACGTAACTATAACAAGGGTGGATTCCTCACAATCGGTTTCGTCGGTTCACATCCTAATGTAGCAGACTGGTACACCAACAATGGTTCCCTCTATATGACTTCACTCGCTTTCATGCCACTCGGACTTCCTGCAACCGATCCATTCTGGACAGATCCTGCAGAGAAGTGGACAAGCAAGAAAGCATGGGAAGGTGACGACTTCCCTAAGGACCACAAGTGGGACATCAACAAGGAAATACTTTATTGGGAATAATCATTGGGAATCTCATATCTCTAATATAAAATTTATGCCTCCAGTAATGGGATGACAAGTCTCAAATCTATGATTCCAAAGTTATGCTTCCAGAACAAGCAATCTGGACGTATAAATTATAAATTTGAGATTTGACATTTCCTCCCGTTCGGGAGGCATGAATTATAGATCTGAAAATTTAGACTTAAATAGTATGATTAATAGTTTACTTAATTTCCTTAACGACTCTCCAGTCAATTTCCTTGCCGTGACCTCCATTGCAAAGAGATTGGATGCAGCAGGCTACAAGAAGTTCAACGCTACAGACAAGATGCCGGCAATAAAGGCTGGTGACAAATTCTATGTAACAAAGAACGATTCGTCAATATACGCTTTCGAGATTGGAAAGAAGCCTCTTGCTGATACTGGCTTCCACATGATTTGTGCTCATTGCGACTCTCCTACATTCCGTATCAAGCCTAATGCAGAGATGCTTTGCGAAGGAGGTGTCGTAAAACTCAATACAGAACTGTATGGCGGTGCTATCATGTCCACATGGTTCGACCGTCCCCTGAGCCTCGCAGGAAGGGTAATAACACGCTCTGACGATGCCCTCCACCCTACCACACACCTCGTACACATCAAGCGTCCTTTGTTGCAGATACCAAACCTTGCCATTCACTTCAATCGCCAAGTAAACGATGGAGTTGCCCTGAGCAAACAAAAGGATATGCTCCCAGTATTAGGTATCATCAACAATGCACTTGAGAGTAATAATCTTCTCATCAATATTATTGAGAAGGAAGCAGGCATAAATGCAAAGGACATTATTGACTTTGACCTCTATCTGTACGACACAACACCTGCATGTATCTTTGGCTTGAATAATGAGTTTATATCAGCTGGAAGACTTGATGACCTCAGTATGGTTCATGCTGGTCTTGAAGCACTCTTGGATAGCGGAAAAGAAAGCTTAGCTGATACTACACGAGTACTTGCCATCTTCGACAATGAGGAGACAGGTTCGCAGACAAAGCAAGGCGCAGGAAGTCCATTCCTAAGTAATGTTCTCCAGCGTATTGTGCTCAGCCAGGGAGGAACGTTTGACGACTACTACCGTGCTGTTGAGAACGCCTTTATGATTTCCGCGGACAATGCTCACGCATGGCATCCTAACTATGCAGAAAAGATGGACCCAACCAACCATCCAAAGATGGGAGGAGGACCAGTCATCAAGTTCAATGCCTCACAGAAGTATGCAAGTGATGCTGTCTCAGCAGCCATATTCGCTAATATATGTCAAGTAGCAGGCGTTCCTTGCCAGAAGTTCGTAAACCATAGCGACGTAGCAGGAGGAAGCACCCTCGGTAATATTCTCGCATCATCACTCCCTGTCAAAGGAGTAGATATGGGCAATCCGATATGGGCCATGCACTCCGTACGCGAGACTGGCAATGTTAATGACCATATCTATTGCATCAAGGCATTCACTACCTTCTACAAGATGTAGAATAAAGAATAAGCGGGAAACAAGAAGCAATATGTCGCTCGTACCTCCGAAGGGAAAGAGCAATAAAAAAACCAAACCGTGGTATTCATCTTATGATGGAACCACGGTTTTGGACTTTAAATAAGTATTCATTAGAGTTAGATGGGGGTACTAATGAGGTGACTTATTTAGAAAAAGATTCAATTGGGGGGGTAGCATATTTATGGATATCGGGAATTTGTTATTTCATATAGGTATGTGGGTACACATACAGAGATTGTAATAACAAGAGAATGTTCCTAATAGTTGAGTCACATTAAATATAAATGTATATCTTTTCGCTTGTAAAGCGTTATTCGTTTCTTTTTTGTACTACAAAGGTATAACTTATATAAATTGGACACAAATTTTAATCATATTATTTTTATACGCTATTGCGTGAATAAAAAATACATCATTTTGTATTATTGACGATTGCATTAATGCAACAGCATTTAAATGCAACCATGCGCACATGCAAACACATGAAAAAACATCAAAAAAACATAAAAACAATCACACAATAATAATTTCAAATAACAAAGTTGCACATCCATTTTGCGATTATTTTACAATTTCAAATCCACAACTTCACTAAAAAAGCAAGGGATAGCAGCAAAAAAAATGGCAAGTACACAACCATGTACCTGCCATCATAATATATTTTTTGTCTCTGTAACTTTACAAGTCCTTACCAATGTCACGACGGAAGTATTTCTTCTCGAACTGAATCTTGGCAGCTTCAGTGAATGACTTGGTGAGTGCCTCGTCCTTACTTGAACCGTATGAACTGACAGCAATGACACGTCCTCCTGCTGTGACTACCTTACCATCCTTGAGAGCTGTGCCTGCATGGAAAACAACTGAACCTTCCACATTCTCGATACCTGTTATCTCATAACCTTTGTCGTAAGCCTCTGGATAACCTCCACTGACCATCATGACACATACCACGTTACGTGGGTCAAACACTACTGTCTTTGTATCGAGATTGCCTTCTGCCACTCCCTCAAAGAGGTCAACGATGTCTGACTTGAGACGGAGCATGACTGATTCTGTCTCAGGGTCACCCATACGCACATTGTACTCAATAACCATTGGGTCGCCTGCCTTAGCGCAGCTGTAGTCCTTGTCAACCTTGATAAGTCCGAAGAAGATAAATCCCTTGTAGTCGATATTATCCTTTGCAAGTCCCTCAACAGTTGGACGAATGATGCGATCCTCCACCTTCTTCATCCACTCTGCATCTGCAAATGGAACTGGTGAAACAGAACCCATACCACCAGTGTTGAGACCAGTGTCGCCTTCACCTATACGCTTGTAGTCCTTTGCCTCTGGAAGAATCTTATAGTTCTTACCATCTGTGAGTACAAATACTGAACATTCAATACCTGAAAGGAACTCCTCGATTACGACTGTTGCACTTGCATTGCCGAACATACCGCCAAGCATCTCCTTGAACTCCTTCTTTGCCTCCTCAAGTGTTGGGACGATAAGTACGCCCTTACCTGCGCAAAGACCGTCTGCCTTGAGGACATAAGGTGCCTTGAGTGTTTCGAGGAACTTGAGACCTTCCTCGATGTTTGTACCATTGAATGAACGGTAGGCAGCAGTTGGGATGTTGTGACGAATCATAAATTCCTTGGCAAAGTCCTTTGAACCTTCGAGTACTGCACCCTGCTTTGATGGACCTACTACAGGAATCTTGCTAATCTCTGGGTCATTCTTGAAGAAGTCATACACACCCTTGACCAATGGGTCTTCAGGACCAACAACAACCATATCAACGGCGTTGGCAAGTACAAACTTCTTGATTCCCTCGAAGTCATCAGCCTTGAGGTTTACGTTCTCACCCACTTCACGTGTTCCAGCGTTACCTGGTGCGATGAAGAGTTTCTCAATCTTAGGACTCTGACTGATTTTCCAAGCCAAGGCGTGTTCACGACCGCCACTTCCGAGCAAAAGTAGTTTCATTTTGTTTTAGTTATGTTATTTTGTAGTTAATTGGAAGTTAGGAGAGGCAAGAAGAAGTTAAATGGAAGTTAACGGACAAAGGTATGTATGTTCGTCCATTCAGCCATCACACCACCTCACTAAACCATTTTCCCCATCCAATTACAGAGTAATTAAGTTTTCGAGTTCTTAAGAATGTGTCACTAAGAATGTGTAATCTTCATTCACCATTCTTCATTCTTGATTTTAAAAATATCTATTTTGTATGCAAAAGTAAAATAAATTCTTCATTCTTCATTCTTCATTCCCCATTTTTCATATCTTTGCAAAAGATTTTGTGCCTTTGCATTGTTATAAACAACGAAATAGCGAATGTCAGAATCGACAAGACGAACAAATAGCAATTTGACAATACACAGTAATTAGCGTGACAATATCATATAAAAACGGAGAAATGATGCCAAGAGGACGTGTGGAGGTAATATGTGGTTCCATGTTCTCAGGTAAGACAGAGGAACTCATCAGACGACTCAAGAGAGCACAGTTTGCCCACCAACAGGTCGAGATATTCAAGCCTGCACTGGACACTCGCTACTCTGACGATGATGTCGTGACTCATGAGGGTCAGTCTATACATTCCACACCAGTTGATAACTCTGCGAGCATCCTTCTGCTTGGCAGTAACTCCGACGTCGTGGGTATTGACGAAGCACAGTTCTTTGACGAAGGCATCGTGTCTGTATGTAATGAGCTTGCCAACCGTGGCGTGAGAGTTATCATTGCAGGACTTGACATGGATTACATGGGCAAGCCATTTGGTCCAATGCCTAACCTTTTGTGCATAGCAGATGAAGTAATCAAGGTACACGCTATATGTGTGAAGTGCGGTGCACTTGCCTACGTAAGTCACCGTATAGTTGAGGGTGACCGACAGTTTATGCTCGGAGAGACAAAAGAATACGAACCATTATGTCGTGAATGTTATGAACAATGCAACTGCTCAAATACTGACTCAAACAATTAAGGATTTATCTGACGTATCAGCTTACAAGGAACTGTTCCATAAGCATACGGAAGGTACATTAATTCCTTCGGGCACGGTATTGGCGGAAATAGTGGAACTGGCAAGAGCAATACTCTTCCCTGGATACTATGGCAGGTCAACCGTCAATACAGACACCCTGACATATCATATCGGAGTGAACGTGGAGCGTCTATACCACCTTCTTGCACAACAGATACAAGCTGGTCTGTCATTCACGGAGTGTGACTGCGACGGAGAGGTTTCCGAGACAAAGACATTTAATGAATACAGGATATGTGCTCAGAACAAGGCTGAACAATTCATAGCCAAGTTGCCAGAGATAAGAAAGGTGCTTGCCACTGACGTAATAGCCGCATACAACGGCGACCCAGCAGCAAAGAATTACGGAGAGATTGTGAGTTGCTATCCTGTGATAAAGACTCTCATGAACTATCGCATTGCGCATGAACTCCTGCTTCTCGAAGTGCCTCTCATTCCACGTATGCTTACGGAGATGGCTCACTCAGAGACGGGTATTGACATTCACCCTGGCGCAACGATAGGCAAGTACTTCACCATCGACCATGGTACAGGTGTGGTAATAGGCGAGACAACGATAATAGGTAACAACGTAAAGCTTTACCAAGGTGTTACACTCGGAGCAAAGAGTTTCCCATGCGACGAAAACGGCAACCCAATCAAGGGTATTCCACGCCACCCTATTCTCGAAGACGACGTAATAGTCTATTCCAACGCTTCCATCCTTGGACGCATAACCATAGGTAAGGGTGCAACCATAGGTGGCAACATCTGGGTAACGCAGGATGTACCAGCAGGAACATTCATAAGTCAGAAAAGATAATTTCATAATATGGAAGAATTCAAAATAATAGCAAAGACATTTCAGGGACTCGAAGAAGTTCTTGCAAAGGAACTCACTGAACTCGGTGCCAACAACATTGAGATTGGTAGAAGAATGGTAAGCTTCACTGGCGACAAAGAGATGCTCTACAAGGCTAACTTCTGTCTCCGTACAGCCGTCAAGGTACTCAAGCCAATCAAGGAATTCAAGGCCACAGACGCCGACGAGGTGTATGAGGTAGTGAAGAAGATGGACTGGTCAGAGTATATGGATTGTAAGAACACATTCCTCATTGACTCTGTAGTGTTCTCTGAGAAGTTCCGTCACTCCAAGTTCGTGGCATACCGTGTGAAGGATGCCATTGCCGACTATTGGAGGGAAAAGACGGGCGATCGTCCTAATGTAGCAATAACAAATCCAGATATACGTATCAATGTTCACATCGCAGAGGATGATGTGACAATCTCTCTCGACTCAAGTGGTGAGAGTCTCCATATCCGTGGATATAAGACCAACACGGTTGCTGCCCCTATTAACGAGGTTCTTGCAGCAGGTCTTATCATGCTCACTGGCTGGCATGGAGAATGTGACCTTATCGACCCATTCTGTGGTTCAGGCACAATCCTCATTGAGGCAGCACTCATCGCAATGAACATCTACCCTGGTGTGTTCCGCAAGGAATATGCATTTGAGAAGTGGAAGGACTTCGACGAGGATATGTTCGACAATATCTACAATGACGACAGTAAGGAGAGAGACTTCGACCATAAGATTTACGGCTTCGATATCAATCGTCAGGCTGTTGGTATTGCCATCGAGAATGCTCGTAACGCTGGTGTCAACAAGGTTGTGGATATTGAGCAGAGAGATTTCTATGAGTTCGAGGCTCCACGCGAGAAGGCTCTCATGATTACAAACCCACCTTACGGTGAGCGTATCACGACAGATGACATCCTTGGTCTTTACGAGACTATCGGTCAGCGTCTTAAGCAGAACTTCGTAGGCAACGATGCATGGATTATCACTTACCGTCAGGAGTGTTTCGACAAGATTGGCTTCCGCCCATCTACTCGCTTTGCCCTCTTCAATGGTTCACTTGAATGTGAATTCAGAAAATATCAGATATTTGACGGCAAGCTCAAGGAGCGTCGTGAGGAAGGTCTCGACATAAAGACTGAGGAAGACCGTAAGCGCAACCTCAAGTTCAAGCCTCACAAGAAGCATGATGATGACTCAGAAGAGGAAGAACGCAGAAGTCGTGAGGAGCACTACTTCAAGTCTAAGCCATACAAGGATGAGCGCAGAAAGAAGGAAGAGGAGCGCGAGAACCAGCGTAGGTCTAAGGACGATAGCCGTTCAAGCCGATTTGAGAGCCGTAAGCGTTTCTTTGAAGCTGAAGACGACGAAGAAGAAGAAATCATCAGCCGTCACCTCGGAAAGTGGAGCGACAAAGGCTACAACCGTGGTGACAGACAGAAAGAAAGAGAGTTCAAGAGCGAGCGCAAGAGCTTCAATCCAAACTTCCAGAAGAGAGATGGCGACGGACGTTCTCGTAAATTTGGCGAATCGAAAGACCGCAATCGTCAGTCTCGAGGTAAAGGCTTCGATAATTAAAAGCTACGTAAGACAAAGTATCAACATTATAGCGATGGCCGAAGGAAAGCAACATTCCTTTGGCCATTATTTGTTTTGCCTGTTCCGGCTTACCCCTGAATCCGTGAATCATCCACTTCTGACGTGGGTTCATCTCCTTATGTATGGCGAGGATATCATCATAAGCCTTGACACAATGTATTATCATTGGCTTACCACATTCCTCTGCCAATGACACCTGCGCACGGAAAGCATGCTTCTGACGTTCATAATCATTCCCTGTGAGTTTATCAAGCCCACACTCACCTATCGCACATACACAAGGTAAAGACGCCTCAGAGCGCATCTTTTCCAACTGTACTTGCCAATCCTCATTAACATGCCATGGATGTAGCCCTACACTAAAACAGCATTGGGAGAGTTCTGAGTTGTGAGTTATGAGATCGGAATTATGAGTTATAAGTTCTGAGTTCTGAGCTAAGAGGCATGAATCATGCAACGAATTTTGAATTCTTAATTTTGAATTTTTAATTTTGAATTCTCCACACACCTCACCTGGATAACGGTTCACTACCGCTATCACATCATCCTTATGCACATCCGAGTGAGTATGTGCATCAAGGTACTGGGTCATATCCTTGTCCACCCCAAGGATGGCATCTAAGGATACGGCGAACTGCGAGATAAAGTCCATATATTGGTCCGTGTTTTTTAATGGCTTCAATTGCATATTGCGAACACGTAGGAGTAAACCTACATGAAGGTGGCGTGAATGGTGATATGCACTTTCTGTAGAAGTAAATTGGAATCAACAGTATCCAACTCAAAACCGTGCTGATTCCGTGTAATATTACTCTTAGCATAATAATGGTTTTAAGTGATAAGTGAAAAATGAATAGTGAAAGATATATATTACTCTGTTCGCTATTTTTTAACTATTCATTACTAATTATTTTCCCGAGTGCCTTGACGACAGCCTTCTCCACTTTCTTGTAGTCAGGGAGAGAGTCCGTGATGCAAATAAAGGCAATGGCAAGATTGTAATCCTTGTCAGCAAGAGCTTTCCAAAGGATATGCTTGTGAGTTCGGTATGCTTCCCTTACGAGACGCTTGATACGGTTCCTATCTACTGCATTGTGAAAGCGTTTCTTAGGTACAGATATGAGTATTGACACAGGAGGCTCTGGTGTGCCGTCTGTGCTGTCATCGTTCTTTTCCACCCTCATATATACAGTTCGCAGGGGAAACGAAGCAAAAGAGCCGTTTCCTCCTGCGAAAAGTCTATCTATGATAAGTTTACTTTTAAGTCTTTCTGACTGTGAAAAAGTACAACGCATAAACTTGTAAGTTTTTAAGTTTTTTAGTTTATAAGTTTTTTAGTTTGTGAGTTTTTTAGTTTTCACGGAAACAAATATCCACAAGAACTTAAAAACTCAAGAACTTAAAAACCTAAAAACTTAAAACTCAAAGATTACTGATGTTTCTTGATATACTCCTCAATGATTGCTGGAACAGAGCGAAGTTCCGGTGTTGGCTGGAGGTCAACACGGAGACCTGCCTCCTCAGCTGCCTTGACGGTCTTTGTACCGAGACAAGCAATGGCGATGTCACCCTGCTTGAAGTCTGGGAAATTCTTCATGAGAGAGTGGATTCCCTCTGGTGAGAAGAACACGAGCATATTGTAGTCAAATGCCTCATCTGGACCGAAGTCGTTGCTGACAGTGTAGTACATCACAGCCTCGTTGTGGTTGAGTTCAGCCTCATCGAGCATATTCTTGAGGTCATCAGTGTGAGCTGATGACTGTGGAATAAAGAACTTCTCAGTCTTGTGCTTCGCCATGATAGGAACGAGGTCTGCAATCTTTCCTGTCTCAGCGAAAAAGTTCTTGCGCTTGCGGTACTGTACGTACTTCTGTATATAGAGTGATACCTGCTCTGAGACGCTGAAATACTTCATGTCATCTGGGATGACAACGCGTAGGTCCTTACAGAGTGTAAAGAAATGGTCGATAGCATGGCGTGAAGTAAACACAACAGCTGTGTGACCTGAGATAGATATCTTTTGTTGGCGGAAATCCTTTGGAGTCATTGGCTCGACCTTGATGAAAGGACGGAACACGATTTCCACACCATATTTTTCAGCCAAAGCGAAATAAGGAGAATTCTCCGCTGTTGGTTTTGGCTGTGAAACGAGTATCTTTAATGCCATTAAGTAAGTAAATTGTAAACAAAATAACTATTGAAAATCCACGCTAAAATATGCCCTATCAGCATAATGGGTAGTATTTCAACGCTGCAAAAGTACAAAAAAATAAGCAGAGCACCATATCTTTTAAATCTAAAGTTTACAAATAGTTTGTAAATGTGAAGTATTTCATACAAAATACACACAAAAACCGCACACAAAGTTACAGTTTTAATCTCCAGATGTAAAAAAACTGATACTGCTGACAGAATGCCCACTGCATAACTGAAAGCCACTGTCAAGAGGAAATATCCAACATTCCATCTGTGTCTCTCGTCATTATCAAAAAACACCCAGTTGACCATGGCGTAAACCACCGCCCTCAGATAGACGTAGGCGAATGCTGCCAATGAACCAACGAGCAATATCCAATGAGGCTTGTCGTAATAGTCAGGAAACTCATATTGACGTGACAGACAATAGTAGATGAGTATTCCAACGGAAAGTGAGCCTGCAATGCTTATGATTAACACGTTCAGCCACTCATTCTGATTCTCATTGACATTTGAATCCGAATACACCCTTCGTGACGTAAAGAATGTCCTTGCACGGAAAAGCAACATTCGCCTCCTATGGTAGAGAGAGGCTGACAGTACGAGGAATATCAGCATGAAACACCATACCACCGCACTGTCCATACTGACAGAATAAGGCAAGCCTTCCATCGCAAACGTATGGTCAGGCAGTTCCTTTCCTGTGGCATAGTACACCGAGCGGTTTATCACGCTCGAATCCACTGCCGTCAATATGCTGTCATAATCGTTTGTCATATTCTCTGACATTCCATTCTCTGAAGTTAACGGAAGTATGACTGTTAGCAGACTCTTCAGAAACTAAATTCTCTGTTTTTCAATGCTGAGAGCACGGAGGGCACAGAGTTTTTAAAAGAAATATTTTCTCTGAGTTCTCTGAACTCTGTGTTTAATTTCTCACTTCATTAACCACACAAAGTTCGCTCCTATTAACTACCGAAAACTAAGTCCACTAAACACCGAACGTTTCCTTGATAACATCCACTGCGTCAAGCTTCTCCCATGGGAAGAGAGTGACCTTGATGGACTTCTCCGTATTGTAACGATCCTTGAAAGTCTTGACTGTATCCACTGACTCACGACCAAAGTGACCGTAGCTTGCAGTCTCCTCATATATAGGAGTGCGTAGGTGGAAACGATCCTCAATAGCCTTAGGACGAAGGTCAAGTGCCTTGATGCCCTTAATCTTCTCGGCTATCTGTCCGTCAGTGAGACCAACGTGTGATGTGCCGTAAGTATTCACGTATATGCTTACAGGCTCTGCCACACCGATGGCGTAACTCACCTGAATGAGCATCTCGTCAGCCACACCTGCCGCAACCATGTTCTTGGCAATGTGACGTGCTGCGTATGCTGCCGAACGGTCAACCTTGCTTGGGTCCTTACCAGAGAAAGCACCACCACCGTGTGCACCCTTGCCACCGTAAGTATCAACGATAATCTTACGTCCAGTAAGACCTGTGTCACCATGAGGACCACCAATCACGAACTTGCCGGTAGGATTGACATGATACTTGATGTCACCCTTAAAGAGAGCCTTGATGGCTGGGTCGTTAATCTCCGCCACGACACGAGGAATGAGTATGTTGACAACATCATCCTTAATGCGTGCAAGCATCTGTTCATCGGCAGCCTCCTGAGTAGGAGCAACGAGTGAGCTATGACGCTCCGATACGCCCTCCACCTCTACGAACTCATCGTGTTGGGTACTTACGACGATAGTGTCAATGCGCACTGGCTTGTTATTGTCATCGTACTCTATGGTAACCTGGCTCTTTGAGTCTGGACGGAGATAAGAAACATCCTTACCATTGGCACGCTTGTATGTCATCACCTTACCCTCACGACGTATGTCAGCAAGAGTACGAAGAATATGGTGGCTGAGGTCAAGAGTAAGAGGCATATAGCTCTCAGACTCATTAGTGGCATAACCGAACATCATGCCCTGGTCACCTGCCCCCTGTTCCATTGGTTCCTCGCGTACAACACCGCGGTTGATATCGTCCGACTGCTCATGAATGGCGTTAAGCACGCCACAACTCTCACCGTCAAACTTATACGAAGACTTAGTGTAGCCTATTCTGTTTATAGTCTTACGAGCGATGTCCATGAGGTCAACGTAAGCCGTTGATTTCACCTCTCCAGCCATGACCACCTGTCCTGTTGTGACAAGAGTCTCACAAGCTACCTTTGACGAAGGGTCAAATGCAAGGAGATTGTCAAGAACCGCATCACTAATCTGGTCAGCAACCTTATCAGGATGTCCTTCGCTGACAGATTCAGAAGTAAATAAATATCCCATATTTTTACATATATAATGTCCACACAAAGTGCAGCAACCTAACACTTCATACGGAACAAATGTTTAACAAAAATGAATGGGAGAGAAATTAGGCAGGAATGCGAAACAAACCCATGCCTCAGGTTTGTATTTTAGCATTTTTTTCTGTGGTTGCAAGCAGCCCAAATCTATCCACATTTCTAAAATCGGGTGCAAAGGTACTGACTTTTTTTGAAACAAAAGAATAAAAACAGGAAAAAGTTACTGATTACTACAATTTTATTTACAAACCATCACTTTTTATGCACAATATTTTTCGACCTGTACGGTTGGAAGCCGCTCTGTAAAAAAGTGTGAAACAAGTGTCTCTTGTTAGGTTCGCCTTAGGTGCACCTTAGTTTCCCCTTCATTTCCCTTAGCAACCTAAGGCACACCTAAGGGACACCTAAGGGGAAGGTAAGGGAAACACTTTTGAATCACGATACAAAGATACGACATCAGCAAGGCTGTATCTCAGTAATACTTGGTGATACTCAGCAATAATCGGTAATTATCAGTAAAAAAAAACGTCACTTTAGTGATGGCTAAAAAAATCGAGCTGTACGGTTGGATTTTATGACCCCACGGAGGGCACAGAGTTTTACTATTACGCTTGTTTTCTGACGAGTCCACGAAGGTCGCAGGTGCTTCGAAGAGTGCACAGAGAAAGCCCCTCACCCAACCTCTCCCTTTCAGGGCGAGGAGAAAGAATGCTCTATCGCTGATAAGTTGACGAACAGAGTAACTCAGTCCCCTCCCTGTAGGGTGAATGAGGGCGTAGAAGAGAGACTAAATGTCTCTCTGTCCTGAAATGAGGGGAGAACAGTGCCATGT
>CAMOVB010000005.1:0-40349 GCA_946626925.1 uncultured Prevotellaceae bacterium | reverse complement strand
TTCAACCTGTATGATTGTAGTTTTGCACAAAGGTGCATATTAGAACTTAGCGAAGCGGTCTCACTGACCGCACTGTGGCCAGTTTAAAAAAACATGGTTGGTCAGTGAGAATAGTTGGTAAAGATTACCTTCGGTGAGAAAAGTTGGTAATTTAGCCTTCGTCAGAAGGCGGGTTCTTAAAAACATTGGAGTAGGTACGTCATGACTTCGCAATGGCTCTACTATAATAGTTGAGAAAGCAGAGAAATAGTAGAGAAAGCGGAGCGACAACAAAGGGACGACGAAGACACAACGTACAAACGACGGTTAATTTGAGGGGAACATACATTTTCTTGCAGCGTTATTGTCGCCATAACAATATTTTGTGTATCTTTGTCAAAAGAAAATAACAAGCAAAAAACTGCATTATGGAAAAATTCAAACTTAGTGATTTTGATGATATCCGTCCTTATGCTGAGGGCGAGATGAAAGGAGCTTTCGACTCAATGCTCAAGGATCGCAAGTTCTCACATATCCTCAAGGGATTCGTGCCATGGATGCCCGTAGGACTTCGCAACTGGCTACTCAAGTTGCTCTTCATCGGTATAAAGACTCCTCAGGACTTCCAAATAAGATACATGAAGCACGTAGTGAAGCATGTGCTCCGCAAGTGTGCAACAGGCTATTCCTGCCACTTTGCACCTTCGCTCAAGAAGAACGGTTCATACACTTTCATGAGCAACCACCGCGACATCGTGCTCGACTCAGCCATCCTCGACATGATGCTTGTTGACGAGGGCTTTGCAAAGACTGTGGAGATTGCCATTGGTGACAACCTGCTCATCTACCCATGGATTAAGACTCTTGTGAAGATGAACAAAGCGTTCACAGTGAACCGAGGGCTCACTCCTAAGGAGACGCTCCGCAGTTCCATCCACATGAGCCAGTACATGCACTTTGCTATCAACGAGAAACATGAGAATATTTGGATTGCACAGCGTGAAGGTCGCGCCAAGGACAGCAACGACCGCACACAAGAGTCAGTACTCAAGATGCTCACTCTCGGAGGACCTGCAGAGGGAAGGTCAACTGCAGACATCATAGCCAACATTAAGGACATGAACATAGTACCGCTTGCCATCAGCTACGAGTACGACCCTTGCGACTACCTCAAGGCTCAGGAGTTCCAGCTCAAGCGTGACGTACAGGGATGGAAGAAGTCAAAGCAGGACGACCTCGACAACATGAAGACTGGCATCTTCGGCAAGAAGGGTCACATACACTACGAGGCAGCACCTTGTATCAACGAATGGCTCGACACACTCGACGCAGAATCAATTGACAAGGCAGACATCTACCGCATCATTGCAGAGCACATAGACAAGGAGATTCACCGCAACTACCGCATCTACCCTGCCAACATCGTGGCACTTGCAGAGGTGAGTGGCGACGAGTCACTCTTCAAAGAGGTTACGGAGCAAGAGCACAAGGAGTTTGAAGCATACCTCAAGGAGAGGATATCAATGGTCAAAGTGGAGAATCCAGACGTGCCATTCCTCCGCGAGAAGATACTAACAATGTACGCTAACCCATTAAAGAATCATATAAAATCTAAAGAAAAATGAAAACAACAATCCTGGTAATTGCTACTGCCCTGTTATCAATAGGAGCACAAGCACAAAAGACGCCAGTGTATCAGGACGAGACTAAGAGCATCGACGAACGTGTGAATGACGCTCTATCACGCATGACGCTCGAAGAGAAATGTAGAATAACATACGCCCAGAGCAAGTTCTCAAGCCCGGGTGTACCTCGTCTTGGAATACCTGAACTGTATATGAGTGACGGTCCTCACGGCGTGAGAATGGAGATAAACTGGAACGACTGGGGACACTCCAATTGGACAAATGACTACTGCACAGCTTTCCCTGCACTCACTTGTCTTGCAGCAACATGGAATCCAGACATGGCTGCACTCTACGGCAAGAACGTGGGCGAAGAGGCACGCTACCGTAAGAAGGACATACTCCTCGGTCCTGGAGTTAACATATACCGTACACCATTGAATGGTCGCAACTTTGAGTACATGGGCGAAGACCCATACCTCGCAAGCCAGATGTGTGTACCTTACATCAAGGCATTACAATCAAACGGAGTGGCTTGCTGTATCAAGCACTACATACTCAACGAACAGGAAGAGTTCCGTGGACATGTCGATGTTAAGGTATCTGACCGCGCCCTAAACGAGATTTATCTTCCAGCATTCAAGGCTGCAGTACAGGAAGGCGATGCATGGAGTCTCATGGGTTCATACAACTGCTACAAAGGAGTACACTGTACGCACTCACCTTACCTCATTAACGACATACTCAAGAACGAACTCGGCTTCAAGGGTGCTGTTATCTCCGACTGGGGAGCAGCACACGACACAAAGCAGAGTGCCATGTACGGACTTGACATCGAGATGGGTTCATACACCAACGGACTTACAACAGAAGCAAACGGATTTGGCTATGACGACTACTATCTTGGCAAGGCGTACCTCGAGATGGCTCGTAAGGGCGAAATACCGATGTCTGTAGTCAACGACAAGGCTGGACGAGTGCTCACACTCATCTTCCGCACAGCAATGAACCGTCAGAAGCCATACGGCTCAATCAACTCACCTGAGCACATCAAGGCTTCACGCACCATAGCCGAGGAAGGTATCGTACTTCTCAAAAACGATAAGGCAAAGAATGGCTCAGTCCTTCTTCCTATCGATGCAAAGCGATACAAGACCATACTCGTGGTAGGTGACAACGCAACCAAGTCACTCTGTGCAGGAGGCGGTTCATCTGAATTGAAGCCAAAGGATGAGGTAAGTGCACTACGAGGCATTCAGGAGCGTTTTGGCAAGGATTGCAAGATAGAATATGCACAGGGATATGAGTCAGGCAAAAGCCGCTTTGACGGTGCCGACTTCATAACAGAGGCAACACAGCAGAAACTCCTTGACGAGGCACTCAGCAAGGCAAAGGATGCCGACCTCATCATCTACATAGGAGGACTCAACAAGAACCACTTTGAGGATTGTGAGGGTGGCGACCGTCGTTCGTACAACATGTCATACGGACAGGATGCCATCATCGAAAAACTTGCAGCCATACAGCCAAACATCATAACAGTCATTACAAGTGGTAATGCAGTTGCAATGCCTTGGCTCAAGAGCACTCCAGCACTCATCCAGAACTGGTATCTCGGCTCGGAGACAGGTCATGCACTTGCAGCCGTACTCAGCGGAGACGTGAATCCATCAGGTAAGACAATATTTACATACGGTGCAAAGCTTGAGGATTACCCTTCACATCAGTATGGTCTCATTGGCTACCCAGGCATTGAACCAAAGGACATGCCTGAAGCTTTCCGCACAGGCGAGGAACGCACTCCTAAGGGACTTGTCAACGAGTCAACCGTCAAGAATGCAAATCCAAAGTCAGCTGACCTTATCGCTAAGGCTAACGTCCTCAAGAAGGCAGTACCAGCAGAACTAAGTTTGGCAAAGCTAAATACCGACTTTGACGCTCGCAAACACAATGGCAAGGGTAACGAAGTTGAAGTATATGCAGAGGACATCTTCGTAGGTTACCGCCACTTTGACCGTGCACCTAAGACAATCGTCTTCCCATTCGGCTACGGACTTTCCTACACTACATTCGAGTACAGCAACGCACGCCTTTCTTCCAAGACAATCGCACCAAACGGAAGCATTGACGTGACTGTGACAGTTAAGAACACAGGCAAGGTGGCAGGTAAGGAAGTCGTACAGCTCTACATTGGTGACGACAAATGTTCAGTAGTACGTCCACAGAAGGAACTCAAAGGCTTCAAAAAAGTATCGCTCAATCCAGGCGAGAGCAAGGACGTAACCATTACCATCCCTTACTCTGCCCTCAAGTTCTACGATGAGAACAAGCACGAATGGGTAGCCGAGTCAGGCACATTCAAGGCATTTGTTGCTGCTTCAAGTCGTGACATCAAGGCAACATTACCTTTCACATTGAAGTAATAAAAAGCCTCCGATCGCTACGGTCGGAGGCTTTTATTATAAACACAAACAACTTATTTCACCACTTTCTTTTTATCTTTTATATATACGCCAGTTGAAGGTTCTTCCTTTAGTTTTACGCCAGAAAGGCTATAAATGTCACCGTTACCATTCTTGGTCGTCGTTACGACTCCCTCTACTCCTACCGTATTGGCATAATCCTGAACGGAACTGACAAAGCCAATGTACTCTATCGTTGAAGTACCAGTAGTAGATGTAAGTCCAAAGATTGTCTGACCATTGGCAAAGCTGAAAGGGTCGGTATTGTTGTTATCGTCAATACCCGACTTAGTCATGTCCCATGCTATGATGACACTACGATAAGTTTTGCCTTCTGCATCCTTCATAGAAATGATTTTGGTGAAGTCAGGTACAACACTCGTACCACGGTTCACGCCATTGAGCCACCACAGATAGCTCTTGCCACTTGCAGTAGAAAGATTACGTCCACGGACGACAAGATACTTGTCAGACTTCCTTACGTCGTAATCACAGTTAGCATAATTAAAAGAGAGACAGGTGTTGTTCACACCTGTCCCTGCGTTAATAATAATAGTATTATTCTCTGTGTCATAAGAGAACTTACCCTGACTTACGCGACCAGAATCACCAGTCTGCCAGTCGGTACAATTCCACACATAAGAATTGTCCTTATAGTCTTTGAGAAGTCTCAAATAATATAATCCAGGAAGAAGAGTCGTTGACGAAGCAACAACCTTGAATGTAATCTTTGTCTTTACATTACCCTTTGCGTCCTTGAGTACACTCTCTGGTAATGGGAACTCCACATTGAAGAATCCGTTATCGTCAGCACCCTTGTAGCGCGCAGGCACAGTAAACTCGCCAACCTTCACATTATCCACATAAATAGACATTGAGCGGTTCTTGTCTGCAGTAATCATACGAATCATGAGAGCCACGTTCTCTGTAATGCCATCCTTGTTCTCAAGTACATACTGCACATATCCGTTTGCTTGTCCGTCACGATAGGTCTCGCCACGATAAGAACCGCTTGTTGAACCGCTAGAATACTTTGCCTGATGACCTGCCTCACTCTGTTGCTCACCCGTAGCCACGAAGTCGAGGGTACGGTCACGAAGTGCCTTCTCTGCAGCATCTGCCTGCCCCATTGATGATGCGGCATATTCCTCTGGCGTGCCTTGGAACATGTAGCAGGCATAGCGAGCATGATGAATGGCATAGAAAGGCTCAAGCTTTATAGTACCTTTATTATATGTCTTGAGATTAAACTCCAGCTTGCTTGCGTCAACGAGAGAAATACTGTCAAGCACATCAGCCCTATTGCCAATGATAAGAGGAGAATCGCCAAGAGGCTTAACACTTGCCACTACGCCTGGTGAGTGATCCATACGTCCCTCACCTCCGTATTCATTCTGCAACTTACTCTCTGTCTCAGTACGAGCAGCAAGAAGAATAGGACCATACTTGAATGCCACATAACCGTTGTAGTCAGGACAAGCCTCAACACGGAGCTTCATTGGAAGGTCAACTTCAACAACGTCACCCTTCTTCCAGCTCTTGGTCGTACAAGAGTATGAACCACCGCCTTCTACCCAACTTGGCTTGCGAACGGCAAGAGTATATTTACCAGCCTTGGTAATTGTAATCTTTGTCTTCTGTTCAAATGGGAAATTCGTTTCCTGCTTGACGCAGAACTTATCGTTCTTCAACTCAGAAGGAACGAAGAGATTGACAAAGAGTGTATCATTATCCACACTATGAGTATAGGCAAAGTGAGCGTACTTGCTATGATTCTCCATACCAGTACCTACACAGCACCACATACCCTTGTTCACCTGACTATATACTCGGTAACTCTGTGGACGTAGTGATGTGAAGTACACATATCCTCCAGTCGTTGGGTCTTGAGTTGACATGATGTGATTATACATCGTTGCCTCGTAGAAGTCAGCATACTTTACATCGTGAGTATCGTCAAACAAGTCCTCAGAGAGTTTGAGCATATTGTTAGAGTTACATGACTCAGGACCTTCAAGGTTATTGATGTATGCTGAACCATTCTTGTGGTCAACAAAATGCTCACTCACACTATTACCTCCGATACATACGGTACGGTTCTCTGCAACATCATTCCAGAAGTTGAGTACTGTGCTACGATAGGTCTTATTTGCTGTTCCGAGAGTTACTGTACCCTTCTTGTCCTCTTGCCAGATACGTTCAAATCCGATATACTTAGGCACCTGAGTATTGGCGTGCTTACCTGAGAGGAAATCCTTGTTGAATGTTGCCATACCGTCAATCATATACTGATGACTATATTTCTTTGCACCATCAAGATATTTCTTGTCACCAAAGAGCTTGTAGGCATCTGCCAATGTCTCGTTCATGCCGCCATGCTCCCATCCGAGTACAGTTTGCATATCTGAAGTAGAAAGCTTGCTTACCACATTGATGCTCCAGTCGGAGAGACCTTTGAACATCTCCTTTGCATCCTCATTGCCCACATATATATATGCATCACGAAGTCCTGCAAGTACCTTGTGCTGACAATAGAAAGGAACCCATCCGCCATACCTCTTGAATTCTGTAAGGTTATTGGCATAGAGTCCTGTCCAGACTTGATTGATTGGCTGTCCTCCGATGAATCCCTTCATGCCCTTGGTATCATCTGCGTAAGCATCCTGACAATCCTTCATTATTGCAAGGCAATACTCAAGACGTGACTTGAGCTGCTTGCGGAGGTCGTCATGCTTACCATCGTTCATTGCCGCATAAGCAAGTGAGAGAGCTGTGATATAATGTCCGCCCACGTGTCCTTCAAGACTCCAATCTGGCAGTCCCCAGTTGGAGAAGGTAGGATGTGTCTTTGTCCAACCATAATACTTGGATGTTGACTTGTCAGACAAACCTGCCTGACGGATGAACGGAGTCATCAGTCTGTCTGCATCATAGTCGAGAAGTAATTTAGCATTAAGCTCCATCATGGTCTTGTGCTGACCATCAAGAAGTGTAATCTCGGAAAGATCGAAATGCTGTGGATACAACTGGCTCTGGGCCTGTGTAGTTGCGAACGGCGCCAAAGCCAGTAATGTTAGTAGCAGTTTTTTCATAATAATTGTGTTGCTTCTGAAGTTAGTTGCAATGATGGTTGTTGTTACCATTCAATCGTTATTAAAGTAATCGAGTGCAAAGGTAATGAATTATGCCCCAAATACACGAATCATTTGTAACAGAAAAAACGAACCATGTAACCAAAACACCATGATGGCACATAATAGGAAGGCAATGTAACATAACAAGGCAACATTTCAAATAAAAAAAGGCAAAAATGTTACCATGCATCGAGATATGCTTCTTTGTTTATTCTGGCTCGTTCATGGAGTTGGGGGATGTCATTTATGACAATCCCTCAATCTCTCCGTTCACGATGTCTATGCGTTCTGCCTGAGGAGACATACTGAGTCCTGGCATACGCATGATGTCGCCTGCTATGGCGACAATCATCTCGGCACCATTGTTGATGACAAGGTCACGTATTTTAATTGAGAAGCCTGAAGGACAACCATACAACTTTTGGTCGGCTGAGAATGAATACTGCGTCTTGGCAATGCAGACAGGGTAATGCTGGATGCCCAGTTTCTCGATACGCTCAAGCATGCGCAAGGCAGTCTTTCCGTATGTTACGCTGTCAGCACGGTATATCTCACGGCACACCTTCTCTATCTTTGTCTTGATGTCGTCCTTGTCGTCGTAAACGAAGTGGAGTGGCTGTGATGGTTTGTTCTCTATTGTGTCGATAACCACCTGTGCCATTTCCTTTGCTCCCTCACCACCTTCCATGAAGGCATTGTTGACGGCAAAGCCAACACCTATCTTCTCACAATGCTTGCGGAGTATGTCAAGTTCGGCATCTGTATCAGTCGCATAACGGTTGAAGCTTACCACCACACTCTGTCCGAACTTACGGATGTTCTCTATGTGGCGGTCAAGGTTGTCGAGTCCCTTGATGAGACCTTCGATGTCCTGTTCCTTAATCTTCTCGAGTGGTACACCTCCGTGCATCTTCAAGCCCTGAGTAGTAGCCACAATGACTGTGAGCTTAGGTTGGAGACCGCTCTTGCGACACTTGATGTCGTAGAATTTCTCAGCACCGAGGTCGGCACCGAATCCAGCCTCCGTGATTACGTAGTCGCTGAATGTCATTGCCAACTTTGTGGCAAGTATAGTGTTACATCCGTGTGCTATGTTGGCAAAAGGACCGCCATGTACAAATGCTGGAGTCTGTTCCGTTGTCTGTACGAGGTTAGGATGTATGGCATCCTTGAGAAGCACGGTGATTGCACCTCCTACACCCATGTCCTTTACATAGAAAGGCTTATCGTCGAATGTGATACCGAGGATGATGTTGTCAATGCGACGGCGAAGGTCGTCAATATCTTTTGAAAGACACAAGATAGCCATAATCTCACTCGCAGGAGTGATGTCAAATCCTGTCTCAGCAATGATACCGTCAGTCTTTGTTCCGAGACCTGTAACGACGTGTCGCAGGTTACGGTCGTTGATGTCGAGCACACGTTTCCACAGCACTTCCTTGAGAGCAAAGCCCTCGTCACGATGCTGGTAGATGTAGTTGTCGAGGAGTGCAGCAATCATGTTGTTGGCAGATGTGATTGCATGGAAGTCGCCCGTGAAGTGGAGGTTAATCTTGTCCATAGGGAGTACCTGTGCATATCCGCCACCAGCAGCACCTCCCTTTACTCCGAAACAAGGACCGAGTGATGGCTCACGCAGAGCGCATACGGCTTTCTTGCCGAGCTTGTTGAGACCGAGTGCAAGTCCGATGCTGACTGTCGTCTTACCGATACCAGCCTTTGTAGGCGTGATGGCAGTGACGAGGATAAGGTTGCTCTTGTCCACCTTCTTCTGGTCAATGAGCGTCTCTGGCACTTTTGCTATGTAACGTCCGTAGGTTTCCAGCTCATTGAGCGGAATACCGATATAGTCTGCAATGCTGTCTATATTCTTTAGACTGCATTCTCTGGCTATTTCAATGTCTGACTTCATTTGAGGTTAATGGGGATTTTATAAAAATTAGAATTACAATAATTAATGTCTTATTTCGAATCTATAATTTATGCCTCTGGAGCACCTTTTTTACCCAGAGGCATAAATTTGAAATTATAGATTTTAGTTTTCCTCTTCTTTCTTCTCTTCCGTCTGTTCCGTTGTATTCTGCTTAGTATATTCCGCAGGTTTCACACCATAATGCTTAGTGAAGCACTTGGTGAAGTAAGACGGACTATTGAATCCCACCATGTAACATATCTCGTTGATACGATACTGCTTAGTCTCGAGGAGGTTGGCAGCATGTTTGAGACGGATAATCTGTATCATCTCATTCGGTGTGACGTCCGCAAGGTTCTTCACCTTGGCAAAGAGTCCGCTTCGGCTCACGTTCATCTCGGCAGCGAGGAAGTCAACCGATATCTCAGGATTAGAGAAGTTCTTCTCGATGGTATTCTCCAGTCGCTTGAGGAACTCGTTGTCCGAGTCGCTGATGGTGAGATACTTGATACGTGCCTCGTGTACCTCATTTTCCTTCTGCGTGTTAATCTCCTTTATTTCCTCAATATGTTCCTTCTCCTTCTTCTTGAGGAAGAAACCGATGATGAGCTGTATGAGAAGGACAAGGAGAACTACATATACACACTTGACAGGTGTGTTCCAGTAGAAAGGAGGAGTGATGACAATGGTGAGTGTCACCTCGTCGTCGTTCCAGATACCATCATTATTGGCAGCTCTTACGTGGAGCACGTATGTGCCTGGAGAGAGATTGGTGTAAGTGGCACTATGCTCGTGAGTAGGAGTGTTCCAGTCGTCCTCCAGTCCTTCAAGATAGTACTGATACAGGTTATTCTCTGGCATGAGATAACTCATTGCCGAGAATGATATACGGAGTGAGTTCTCCTTGTATGAGAACTCCACCTCATCCACGCTATTGAGGTTATCGCTGAGATTGTCGCTGCCTACGAGTACAGGCTTACCGAAGAGTTCAAGACCTGTGAACACAACCTTTGGATCAATAACATTACCCCTCATTCTTGACGGATTGAACGAAGTGAATCCATGTGTAGTACCGAGGTATATCGTTCCATCAGCACTTTTGCACACCGTGTTCTGAGTGAAATCGATGTTGTCAATACCATCACCACCCTTGTACTCACGCACCACTTCATTAGTGGTTGTCGAGAACGCTAAAAGTCCAGCCGTGGTAGCCAACCACAGGTCACTACCCTCGCCCTCTATGCTATTGACATTAGGATATGTACCACGAAGTTCTATGGAAACAAACTTATCGTTCTTCTTATCATATTTGAATAAACCGAATGACGTTCCGAGCCATAACTCACCACGCACATCCTCATAGATGCAGTTGATGGCAACCTTAGCGTCATATTTCTGCTTATTGGATGTGAAGTCCACGTATTTCTTCCATGATCTCTTATCACAATTGTAGCGATAAAGGCCGTCATCATCAGCACAGAACCACATGTTACCTTTCTTATCCTCCTTGATATCAATAATCACATTGGATGTCTTCTTTTCTGGAGTCACGAGACCAGATACCGGGTCGAACGTAAGGATATGACTGAACGTACCAATCCATATCTTGCCGTCCCTGCACTTATAGATGGAATAAGCACTCACACCATAGGTCTTACCGTCAGTGCCTTGGAAAGACTTGTAATGCTTCTCTGCACCAGTCTTGACATTAATGATATCGAGACCCGTGGAGTATGTACCGACGTACAGGTCATCGCCATCAATGAACATACCATGTACGTTCCTCTTCTGCTTTGCGCCCTGTGGCTCATAGGAGCGGAACTGATTTGTCGCCTTGTTGTATGATGACAATCCACCATCATCACTACCTATCCACAGAGTGCCATAGGCATCCTCTCGAATGTTACTGATGACATTGCCATACACAGAGTTACGGTAGGAAGACCGAGTGAAGTTAGTGAAATTGGTAACCTTTGGGTGAGTATATTCCAAACCACAGTAGTATGTACCAACCCACATAGCACCCTCCTTGTCAAGTAAGATAGGATATGTGTAGCAGTCAGCAAGAGCGTATGGCGAAAGCTCGTCCTGACCGTAGAAATGAGGCACAGAAGTTTTTGGATCGAAGATGCAAAGCCCCTGATCGGAACTGATGAACAGCTTACCTTCCTCACTCTTGGTTATCCAGTGAATATGGCTAAGGTGTTCTTCATCCCTTTTTACTCCATAGGTAAGGTTTCCTGTTTTTGTATCGTATTTCAAGAGTCCTGAATTCCATGAACCGAACCATATTATGCCATCCCTACCTTCCTCGATGGTTATTCCGCCGAAGTAGATATTGTCCCCTGTTAGGTTGTTCACCTTTACAGGTTCAAACCTATCAGCCTTACGATTGAGCTTTACAAAGTTATTCTTATTCCAGTTGCTTGCCACCCAGACCTCATCCTTACTTGTCACGAGCAGGGACGCCGCCGTCATGTCACCATCAGGAAGAGGGTAATGTTTCAACTCCATCTTCTTGTCTATGCAATATACGCCTTGGTCAGAAGTGGTAATCCAGATGTTGCCTTGCTTGTCAGGCATAATCCTTGTGATAACACACGTAATGCCGAATCCGTCCTTGGTTGTCTTATCGAAGCTGGCAACGCTATCACAACGATGCGAATAGAAGATTAGTCCATCATTCGTACCAATCCATACCGTGTCGCCAATCTCGCATAAAGCCGAACAGCTCGCCTTTGTCTTAGGTCCCCTCGGACATGTGAAGTTGTGCCCATCGTACCTCGCTATTCCATATCCAGTACCTATCCAAATATAGCCGTACTTATCCTGCATCAATGCACGTACATTGTTGCTGGGTAGTCCGTTCTCAATGTTGAGATGCCGAAACTTAAGTACTTTTGAATATTGCGCAGAGACACTTGTGTGACATAGGAACATCACACACATAATGAACACTTGAAACAGTTTGGTACACCCACGTTTGTTCATCATCTATTACGGTATTTGAGTAGCTGAGCCTCAGCCCTGCACTACTTGTAGATTTTGAATACGTTATTTATAGTCCTCATGTTTGCACATATCACGGACGTACAAACACTCGGCAAAATTACACATTCATTTTGAAATGCGGAAACATTATCAATAAAAAGTGTGAGTTTTAAATACAAAAAGACTACAATCGGGAGTTTTTAACTTTGTGCTTAAGGAAAAACAAATTGGTACAATTTCCAAGCATACCCTGTATTGAGTACAATGAATTGCGAATTTGAAAAACGTTTCTTTATGACTTTTCATGTGTTTTCAAAGATGCGATAGGGGAAAAACAATATAAAGTTTGGATAACACAAATAAATATTCGTACCTTTGCGGTCGCTTTTAACATAACACATTCAAAAACTATCAAATGAACTTAACTACAAAATAACAAATTATTTATGAAAAGAATAGTATTTGCACTCCTCGTTGCATTGGCATCTGCAACTGTGAGCGCACAGCAGAACCCTGAACGTGGCTTTGTCATCACCAATGACAACGACACAATTTATGGAACAATTGATTATCGTACAGATGAGATGAATGCAACCAAATGTACATTCAAAGCAGACGACAAGAATGAATTTAGAACTTATTTACCAGGGGAAATACTTGGTTATAGGTTTAGCAATAATGGTAGGTTTTACATATCCAAAGAGTTTGAAATTGAAGAAAAACGTAGCCTTGTTTTTGCCGAATACATGATAAAAGGTGTACTCAATGTATATCGAGTGAGAGGCATATCTTATGATGACATATATTTTTTCGAGAACGAAATGGGTGAAATCCAATCTTACAAGAGCTACACAAACTTGGCAACTGTTGACGAAAAAACTATTACGAAGAACTCACGTGATTTGTACAACTTCCTCTCTCATTCATCTTTTAGCTCAGCTGATGAGGTTAAGACGAAGCCAATGAAAGCCAGGGACATTATTAACATTGCCCGTACATATCACGAGGATGTATGTACCTCTGGCGAGGACTGTATTAAGTACGAGTTTGACGATAAAAATGACAATAACAGGTGTGCATATTACGTAACTTTAGGTGTTTTCCATTACTTTGAGACAAAGTATTATAATTCAACGACACTTTTCCCAATGATTGGTATTGGGATTTCTCCAGATATGAGCCGTTTGGTAAAGAATACATCGCTACAATTTAATTTGGATTTATATCATGATAAGGAAATGAATATTCCTATATGGTTTAACACAAAGTTAGGCTTGCAGAGATGGACGTCAACTGGCAAAGGCATAAAGTTTATGTATAATGCAGGCCTTTCCATGGCAATGCTTGAATCTTTAGGCCTATATGCAGGAGTGGGCATTGATATTCCGATAAGCAAGAAGATGGGTATTGTGGCAAATATATATGTAGTACCACCAAGTTGGGAATTGTACAATCTGTTTAATATTGAAGATAAATATTCTGGTTGCCAGTTACAATTAACAACAGGAATACGTTTCTAAGAACGTCGGCATGAATAATAAAAAGGTCAGCTTCGCGATGTGCGGAACTGACCTTTTTATTATGTTGAAGGTTTTGTCACCTTCGTAGTGAGTCTTTTATCGTACGTTAATCTTCTTACCGTTGATGATGTACAAGCCTGGCTTGAGAGCCTTGATGTCATTGCCAACATACTGACCGTTGATTGTGTAAATCTTGTTGTCAGCAGGCTCGTCTGTTGTCACGTCGTCGATAGCAGTTGCTTCCTGTGGAAGGTCACCAACAAATGATGAGACGCTGTAGCCATTGATGTTTGACAAGCTTGTCTGGAATGCTACCTCATAGAGGTAAGACTTAGAAACGCTAACAACAACCTTGTAAATCTTGTTTGCATCAAGTCCTGTGACAGGAATTGCAACAGCACCATTTGTTGTGCTTGAGTTAGATGCAACAACAGTTGATGAAGCGCTGAGTGAACCGTTAGCGTTCTTAGTGCACTCGTAAGCCTTGATTGTGATTGAACCTGTTGAGCTGCTCCACCAGCTTGATGTGCTGCGTCCGTAGCCATAGAGCTTAACGCCAGTACAGTTAGATACGTAGAATGTCTCTGTTGCTGCTGTTGAACCGTAAGAGCTTGATGTGATGGCACGTGCGTTAGAGCTTGAGTTGAAGAATGATGAGTAGCCTCCGAATACGTCAGCCTTGCTCCATGTTGTACGAACTGTAGAGATGTTGCTTGCAGAAATCCATCCCTGATAGTCTGATGAATAGTATGCACCATAAGCAGGAACAGAAATCCATGCGTTGCTGCCATCGCTGACAATTGAGTAGAAATTGTTTACTCCATATACACCAGCGTTGTTGATTGTGTTGTACTTGCGGAGGTCAAGGTAGTTGTCTGATGCTGTACCACCAGTATTTGTTTCTGGCTGAGTGGCAGTAGCTGTGAGGTTCACGTTTACAGAAGCAGTTCCGCTTGTGATTGTTACCTTACCTGTGTAAGTACCTGATGTCTGTGGTGTGAATGTAACAGTTACTGTCTTGCCCTGAGCAAGAGCAGATGCAGATATTGTTGCAGGAGTTACTGAGAATACACCATTAGAGTTTGTGAGAGAAACTGTAGCTGTGTTAGTTATATTTGTTCCTGTAACTGTGAAAGTAGCAGATACTGGTGTGCCAGTTGTAGTAGCAAGTGAAACTGAAGTCTTTGACACTGTGAGTGAAGGATTCTGTGATGGCTGTGGGTCAGGAGTTGTTGAACCACCTGAAGTACCAAGAATTGCCTGAATACCTCCAAGAGCGTTGATCTTACCATTTCCGAAGTGTGAAGCATTAGCACCACGAGTAGTGTATGTATCGTTGATAGCTGTATTCTTCATTATGTTCTTGACTGCAGTTGTTGTGAGTGACTGATTAGTCTCCTTTGCAGCTTGAAGCCAAAGTGCTACGACACCTGCAGCAACAGGTGTTGCCATAGATGTTCCCTCCATGCTTCCGTAAGGATTAGTAGTGTTAGAGTTAACACGGTACATCTCGTAGTTAGCATAAGTATTGTCAATGTAGCCACCAGTTTTGTGGTAGTGGTTTACACCTGCAACAACTGTTGCACCTGGTGCTGTAATCCATGGAATAAGCTGTCCTGTGGCACCCTGTCCTGCTTCCTGATAACTTGAGAAGTAAGCAATGTCGCCAACAGTATATTTATGTGCAAGGCTATGAGTAGTACCATTGTAGTCCTTTACACTGTTCTTTGAAACGTATGCACCTACAGCAATGACGCTTGGCATTGTTGCCTCGTCGCTGATAGATGAGTTGTCTGAACCTGCTGCCCAGTTGTAGCCACTTGTTGAAGGAGTGCTGCTGAAGTAGCTGCTTGTTCCTGCCCATGTGTCGATAGTTGTGCTACCGCTTGTTGGATAGATCTGGATTGCAAGTGTGTACTTACTGTTGTAGAATGCACTACCGTTCTTAGTTGTCTGAGTTGTGCCCTTTGAAGTGAGACCAGATGTCTGAAGAAGGATCTGACTCTTTGAAGAGTTGATGTAGTCAAAGTAAACAGTGAGTGTTCCATCGTAGTAGCTTGAAAGTCCGCTTACTGTCTTGTAGCTTGAGTTTCCTCTTGTGACTGTTACAGATGTCTTTACAGCACCTGTGCTTGAGTCAAGGACAAAAATCTTACAAGCAAGGCTTCCGCTGATTGTAGAACGTGACCATGCGTTAGCAATGATACCGCTGTAGTAGTAACCATCATCGGTATTGCTGTATGCGTGGCTACGGAGCACTGTTCCGAATGGGTTTGAGCTTGAAGAAGTGCCAGAAGCGTGGAAACCGCCATTACCTGATGCTCTACCAGCATCGTTTGATGCAGCAAAGAGACAGATGTGGTTAGGGTGGTTGTCACCAAAGTACTGTGATGTGATGCTTGCAAAGTCACCTGTACCATCGTGAGGACCATACTGTGAACCCCAGCTGTTGCTTACTACAACTGGCTTACCCTGTGAGTCTGCATAGTTACAGATCTTCTGGAAAGCATTTGCCATGTATGTGCTTGAAAGCCCCTTTACACCTGCAAGGTAGAGGTCAGCACCAGGAGCAATACCTCCGTAAGTAGCACTTGCGTGATTGTCTGTTACAGTTACGTTGCTACCGTTGATGATAACGCTTGAACCACCTGCTGTAGATGAAGTGTGAGTACCGTGGTCCTCACCAGAGTCGTCTGTTGTAGGAGCTGAGCTTGTGATGCTTGTGTATTCCTTTGCAGATGAACCGTTATAAACGTATGCACGCTTGATACGTGAGTTTCCGTTCTTGTCCTTGAATGCAATGTGCTGGAAGTCGATACCAGTATCGATTACACCAAGTACGACACCTGTACCATCATACACCTTTGGAAGTCCTGCTGCAATAGCATCTGCAGAATGAGTGAGTACAGCACCTGTGTTTGTGGCTGTACGTGCAGCATTAGTAGTAGGGCGCATAAGTGGTGATACGTTGATGCGCTGTACATTTGAAAGGTTTGCTACTGACTCAAGTGAGTCAACAGGGATGTTAGCTGTGAGAAGTCCGTCGTTGAACTTACACTGAACCTGTACTCCCTTAGCTTCGAGTTCGCTGATTTCAGCCTCGTTCTTAACGCGGATGAATGTAGAGATGTACTTGACACCATTCTGAACCTCTGGCTCAGCATAGATACGTCCGTCATTCCACTCTAACTGAGCGCGGTATGACTCATCAAGCTTGAGTCCGAGTTCTTTCTCCTTTGCTGGAGCCTTACGACGAACAACTTCTTTTCCGTCCCTTTCATTCAGGAACATTTGTGTTGTTACAGATAACTTGTTGTTGATGTCGCTTTGTGCAAACAAGAATGCACCTGATGACATCATCAATCCAAAAAGTAGAGTTTTTTTCACCATAGTTGTTTCCCTTTGGGTTGTCTAATAATGTGGTTTATTAAATTAGTTAATTGCCATTCATGCAGCAAGCCACACGAATGAACTGTTATTCTTAATTAAATTGAATATGAATACTGAGGATTAATTATTATAGGAATTTATACCGCATGATATATTCAACACATCCTTTTTATTGATCAAGTGCATGCGAAAACAAAGTGTCTTATTTTATTTGTGTGTACTTAAATAAATGCATGTTGCCACGTTGCTGTGATAGCCAGTCAATGTCGGTGTTCTATTCCTTTTATTTGTGTCCTTTTGTAATAATTCGTGGCAAAATTATACCAAATATTTGAATTGACAAATATTTTTATCACTTTTTTATGCAAAAAAGTTATTATTCATTGCGAAATACCACAAATATGTGATTATTTATTTCACTCTGTTGAGGCATCTGTTGTCGGACTAACCAATGATAGTTTTTTATCTGTAAGTAGTACTATTCATGACGCAACTGCAGTCATTTGTGTTGAATGTGCATTTCAGCAAAACAAATAAAGCAGACAAACGAAACATTGCGCTTGCTTGCTTTATTTATACCGTATGCATTGTTTACGGACATGTATCAGAACTTTATGCCAATTGTTAGAGACACATGTGGCTTAGTTAGATATGAATTAGGTTCTTTTTCATCTTGTAAGAAAAATCCAGAGTTCAGGTCTAAGTTAAAGACGACAGTAGAGTTTACGGATGTCGGGATTTTCATACCACTTATCAAAAAAATCAATCACCTCTGTTTCCTGTCATGATGGCGGTTGCCTTAGGGAACAGTTTGCGGCACACGATAAACAGACCGATTATTACAGATAGTGCAATGACTGGAGGGACGATATAGCATATAAACTCGCTTACCCAGTTGTCAGTAGGCATTATCTTGATAGTTATTCCCTTGATTAGTGACAATGGTGTATCGTATCTCGGTATGGTAATATAGTGGAAAGCATATATGAAGAAACAACTTGACACGAGTGTGGCGTTGACCTTCATATTGTATTTACGAACACATACAGAGGCAAGATACCATAATGTGAATACTCCAGAACTAACGTAGAATGGGTAGAAGTGCTGACCTGTTACTGTGTTGTCACCGTTATATACCGTAGTGACAAACATAAGAACAACACTTGTCGGAACAAAAAAGTATTTGTATCTGTCAGCAAATGAAATGATACTGCTTTTGTTTATCGCAAAGTATGCACCAAGCGAGAAGAAGAATACAGCCAAGATACTTAGTCCTTGAACATTCACCCATACCCTTGACACATAAGCGAGGAACACTATCCATATAGCAATCTTCTGTCCCCGGCTTATCACAAGATAGATGACAGGAGTGAGTAAAGTGACTACAATCAAGTCACGCAAGAACCAGAGAGGTCCGTCAATAGGGGCAGAATTGACCACCTCATAACCAAGCCAATCAACACCTTCCGTCCAGTCCTTATACACATAGAAGAAACGCCAGCACTCATCCTTGACATAGGTGACAACATCAGACATGGTCGTTCCGCACACATAAGCACTTATGACCATATATGTTATCATGATTACAAATGGGATGATGTTCCATAGCATATAAGGAACAAACAAGGTAGATATACGTTTTCGAATCTTGGTCTTGTAAACATCCCATGACCATTCATTTATGTTAACGAAAAACAAATATCCTGAAATCATGTAGAATGTAGGCACAGCCAGATGGGTAATAACGTGTGAACCCATAATGGCAAAGGCATTGTACAACCCATGACCCGAAAGAAGCTTGAAGTCAGCATCAGCAAGACTTACCACATTCGGTGTCATGTGAATAACCAGAACCATTACGGCTAATGGAAATCGGAGAAACTCAATGGTTGAAGATTGCAATTGTTTGGCATCCATACTTTGTTTTTGTGAACTTGAACCCATACGATAGTGTGAAAAAACAGGCACAAAGTTACTTTTTTTGCTTAATAATTTCAAGGAATGTGTGTTTTATCATTTGACATCTTTGAAATTTGCGCCAAAAAGAAAAAAAGACTAACTTTGTGGCATAAATCAAAACAACTTAACCATCTATTAAATGAAACAAATCATTACAACACTTTTACTTGGTGTCAGCACGCTGATGAACGCACAGACGTACAATTTCAGCTTTGATGGCAGAGATAAGACAGCGACAAAGGTTAATGCCGAGGATGTATATAATAAGGATAAAGGCTACGGCTACGACTTTCAAGAGGTCATAGCAAGTGCCAAGGCATCACAGACAGAGACATTTAAGTTGTCTGAAGGTATATTCTATTTCTCTGTCAATGTACCTGATGGTAACTACAAAGTGACAGTAACACTCGGTTCAAAGAAGAAGAAAGCCAATACTACCGTGAGAGCAGAGTCTCGTCGCCTCTTTGTGCAGAATGTAGATACAAAGAAGGGCGAGTTCAAGGAATATTCATTTATCGTAAACAAGCGAAACACAACAATAAACCTACCTGATGGAAAGACAGACCGTGTACGCATCAAAAAGAGAGAAGAGTCAAAACTCAACTGGGATGATAAACTCACGATAGAGATTAACGGTGATGCTCCTGCTTGTTCAAGCATAAAGATAGAGCCTGCCAACGATGTGCCTACTCTCTGGCTCTGTGGCAACTCTACTGTTGTTGACCAGGACTATGAACCTTGGGCAAGCTGGGGACAGATGATTACACGCTGGTTTGACGATAAGGTAGCCGTTGGCAACTATGCCGAGAGTGGTGAGACAGCCACAAGCTTTATCGGAGCAGGACGACTGAAAAAGATTGTGTCACTCATGAAAAAGGGCGATTATATCTTTATGGAGTTTGGACATAACGACCAGAAAGAGAAGCGTCCGGGAAGTGGTGCATTCTATAACTACGCATACGCACTCAAGCAGTTTGTGGATGAGGCTCGTGCCAAGGGTGTGACACCAATCTTCGTTACTCCTACTCAGCGACGTATGTTTGATGATAATGGCAAGATACGTGAGACTCACGCCAACTATCCTGAGGCTATGCGTTGGGTGGCTAAGGACCTCGGTGTACAGGTCATCGAACTCCATGAGATGACTCGCACGTTCTTCGAGACACTTGGTGTGGAGGATAGCAAACGCTCACTCGTACACTATCCTGCAGGTACATATCCAAACCAGAAAACCAAGTTTGAGGATAATACTCACTTCAACCCATACGGAGCATACGAGATTGCTAAGATGGTCATAGAGGGTATGAAGGAACTCAAGCTTCCTGTCACGGAGCATCTCAAGGGTGAATATACACATTTCAATCCAGCCAAGCCAGATGATTGGAAAACATTCCATTGGAATGATGGTCCTTTCATCGATATCGTTAAACCAGATGGAAACTAAAGCCCCCGACCCCCGAAGAGGGCGGCCTTACGGACGAGGGCAGGGGCAATTGATAATTGACAATTGAGAATTGATAGTTGGCAATTGAGAATTGATAATTAACCATAAACATATCCCCGACATGGCATTAGTCACCTCCCCTTTGGGGGAGGATGGGAGGGGGCATTTCTTTTTATTATGAAAAAGAATCTGTTTTTATTCATCATCTTACTCATTCTTCCTCTTGCCATGATGGCGGAGGATAGAAAGGTGGACAATGGCTACACAATCAAGGCGTGGAAGCATGAGGCATATATCCAGAAGGATAATGTGTGGCGAGTGAAGGATCACATGAAAGTTGTGTTCAATGAGAGCAGGCACGGAATATACTTCTATATCCGTACCGCATTCTTCCTTAACAACAACATCAATGGCGGTTCGGCAAGGTACAATTATAGCATGATAGTTGACAGCATAAATGTCGAGTCTGATAATTTTACGATTGATGAGTCTAATGAAGGCTATGTGATTGTCATTATTGGTGATGAAGATGAGTATGTCAGCGGCGACAAAGAGTACAATATAAGCTATGTCTTGCGAGTGCCCGATGACCGTTATGACGTGTCAGACTATATCCATGCCACAGTATTGCCTGATGATTGGAATACGTCAATTGGTCATTTCCAGTTTGTTCTTACCTTTGAGAAGACATTGCCAGAGTATTTGCCACAGACGCTTCGTGTATTCAGTGGTCCATACGGAAGCATAGGCAATGACCTCCATATCGACGTTAAGGCTGACCGCAAGAGCATCTCTGGCAGCACCGTTGATGTTCCTCCTTTCAATGGCATTACTCTTTTCTCGGAGATGGAGAACGGCTACTGGGAAGACGCATTCACGGTAAGCAGCGTGTGGATGTATGTGTTCATCGCCTTGACAGCGTTTTTCTTTGTCGTAGTCATGTACTGCTTTGTCCGCAACAGACGCAGAAAACCGCTCATGGTCATCGAGTACAATGCACCTGACGGCATCAGCAGTGCAGAGGTGGGCGTCATCATCGACGACAGCGCAGATGTCAGCGACCTCGCTTCGCTCATCGTATGGTTTGCGTCAAAGGGTTATCTCAAGATACGTGAAGTGCCTGGCAAGAAGCATATCTTCAAGAAAGACGAGATAGACATCGAGCTTACCAAGGTCAAGGGTCTTCCTAAGGATGCGCCTAAGTACCAGAAGAAGTTCTGGAAGGTGTTGTTCGGTGATGGTAACACTGTGCTCCTCTCCGAGCTTGGCGACTGTCACTATGAGATAAACGAGGCAATCAATGCCCTGAAGGCTGAGTTTACAGGAAAGCGTGCCTTGACAACAATAAGTTGGAAGACGGTCTGTGCTATCCTCGCATTCTTTATCTGCGGTTCTGCTGCCATTAACTGCTGTAATTGTGTTTCTGCCATAGATACTGGCATAGCAGTGTTTGCGATGCTTTTCTGGGGAGCACTTGCTTTCGCGGCATCAATAGTACGAATGTGGCGCTCGAACTATGACATGATTACTTCGTTCTGGCAAAAGATACTTGAATACACGGCTTACATCATAGTTGGCGTATTGGATGTTGCTGGATTTGCCTTATTCATGTACAACGAATACGATATGTTTGTTCCTGTCGAGGTGCCTGCAGGCATCATGGCAGTTGGATGGGTTATCGTACTCTTCTCAGGTCATGCAGTACGTGACAGTAAGTATCGACTTGAGATGATGTCGCTTCTCCTTGGTTTCCGTGAGTTTATTGAGAAGTCTGAGTTACCAATGCTCAAGTCTCAGGTTGACGAGAATCCTTCGTTCTTCTATGACATCCTGCCATACGCAATGGTATTCGGTCTTACCGACAAGTGGGCTAAGAAGTTCAGCAGTCTTAACATCAAGGAGCCTGACTGGTATGAAGGAACAGGCACATTGACATCAAGTCTCCTTGCTGCTCATATCAGCAGTGCTGTTGCAAGCCAGATAGGTAACTCCATATCTGTAAGCAGTCACGACACGACTTCAAGTTCGTCATCTGGCGGTGGAGGTTTCTCAGGCGGTGGCGTCGGTGGAGGCGGTGGCGGCAGCTGGTAAAGGACGGCCCCACCCCGGCCCTCCCGTGGGGAGGGGGAAGGAAGTTACTCTTTCGCTACTTTTATTAGACCTTATACGATATGGTAATTCAATCGAGGAACGATGTACCAATTCAATCGAGGATTGATGTACTATATCAATCGAGGAACGATTTACCATATCGTACGAGGTCTGATTTTACACATTTATGTCCGATTCATTCATACGTATGAATCGTGTTGTTCATACGTATCATTGACACCGCTCATACGTATGAATGTTTTCAAGTGCTTTTACAAGTGCTTTTTTCAAGGTTCTCAACTTTTGCCTCAAAGTTCTCGACTTTTGAGCAAAAGTTGAGAACTTTCATTTTATTCACGCCCGACAGAGCGGACTCATTTCTCTTATCACTCTCTTATCGCTCCGCTGAAAATCTGTTACTTGTCTGCAAAATAGCAGAGGAACAAAGGACTTACATCGGAGTCACATAAGAGTCATAGCCTTGGATGGGCCAGACAGAAGAACGCTTGTGTCAGTGTGTTTACCGAGATTGCCAACTTTGCCACTTTGCCAACATGGCAACGATTGGCAAAATTGGCACTCATATTCTTGTTTTTATTTATAATATTATTTATATCTGTATTATTATCATATTGTTACATAATAATTCTCTTTCTATTCCCATTGCCATTGCCAATACACTTTGCCAAATGGCAAAGTTGGCAAAGTGGCAAAGTTGACATTGATAGCAAAAAAAAGGAATATTTACATTCTACACTGTCGAATATGTACTTTGCACTGAATACAAAATGTGTGTGCTTTTGTTGAAATACAACCTTTCATATAAAAACAGAACTAAATACATCGTTGAAAACAAAATAAAAACGTATCTTTGCATCGTTCAATTGATATTCATTTCCTTTTTGCATTTGGGTATCAATATGGACTTTTTATAGAAAAGCGTCATTTGCTTTGTCTATTGGCTATTGAAACTACCACTTTCTAAAGCTCCCAAAGGCAATGTTAAATGAATGCAAACGAATATGGGCTTACTGTATTCCGAAGTGTGATACGAGAGGGCTACCTCTCGTACACACTTATGGATGCGTGTATTCATATATCGTGGGCATCATTCTAATCATTTGGAGCGCGGCTGTGGTAGGCCTCAATAGCAGATGAAAGGAATGTATGCCCACGTTTTTCTTTGTTTCACTTAATTCTTCATCGGGCATTGTGAAGAGGAATGTTAATATTATGAAGAAATATGTTAATTTTGCTGTTACTATTGTGGCTATTTTATCTATCATTTCCTGTGGAACTGTAAGGTATTTGCCCGTATCAGTTTCGCAGAAACAATCTTTTAGTAACTATAAATATGTTTATGTAGATCCATATCATTCATATGGATCATATAAATATTATGGTTGTGATGTTGTTGCAGGCATGCTAATGAAAAAAGGTTTTATCATGTTGAGCTATAATCAATATATTAACATGCCAACTTCTATGGCCTATAGCACAATGGAAGTTACTTATGGAGAAGGAGGGACACGCTCTGTTGATATATTTGGTGGCTTTACACGTGAAGTAACTTTACAATTTGTTTCTGCAGCTACAAAAGATATAATTTGCGTATGTACTGCAGAAGGAATGGGAAAGACCGCTTCTGAAGATGCAGAAATCGCTGTCCGCAGATGTATTCTGAAATTATTTCCTTGATTAATAACAGTAAAGAAACAATTAAATATTTTTTAATTATGAAGAGAACATTCTTGACATTTATGTTGTTGATTATGGTATTTACCATAAAAAGTTTTTCTCAGTCTCTTACTGAGCTAGAGCGTAACCCAAGTTTCAAAGGAATAACAATTGGCGCTCCGATAGGTAAGTATAGCGATATCCTGACATTCAGTCATACTTCTCAGGCTGGAAATGTTTACCACGTGAGCCAAGAGAGCTATTTGTCTATTTTTCACATTAAAATGCAAAACATGTTAGTTGTAGAAAGGCATGGTAAGGTATATTCTATTTTTTTGGAAAAGTATTATCCAGCCAATAATAGTGGAGCTATGGAGTTTAATCCTAATGAATTATTAGTTCTATTTAGTGAACTAAAAACTAAATATGGAGATAAATTTTTTGACTTAGATGATACGAACAGGACACCTTCTGTTTGTGGCATGAGATGGAAAGCTAATTCTGTTGCTTTGGAAATTGTATATTTGTTTTATGGTACATTTGTAGATAAAAGACCTCGTTTGTCATATAATTTATATCAATTAGAAGATGATTATTAAACGTTATTTTATATTTGTAGTATTTACTATTGTATCGCAATTTTGTTTCGGACAGAAAGTGATTCAACTTACGAAACAGAATGGCGTATATACAATTCCATGCTCAATCAATGGAGTTAAGCGTTCATTAATATTTGACACAGGAGCATCTACAGTTACAATTTCCAAAAAGTTTGCAGACTTACTATATAGTTCTGGGAATTTGAAAAGTTCAGATTGTAAAGGTTGGGGACTGAGTCAAACTGCGAGCGGTCATATTGTAAATAATATGGCAGTGGTATTAAGGGATATCGAGATTGAAGGTTTGCATTTGAAAAACATTGATGCAGTTATCCTGGAAGGACAAAACGTCCCCTTATTACTAGGACTTTCAGCAATTCAAAAACTAGGCAAAGTAACTTTGTCTGGAAATAGGCTGATTATAGATACGTCAATATTAACAAATCCACAATTGCAGGAAATAAGGGCGCAAATTAAATCACGTATAGAAAAAGAAGAATATTTTGTCGCTATTACTTTGCTAAAAAAAATTGAAAGTCAAGAAGCGTTAGAAGAAACTGACCTGTTCAATTTAGCTCTGTGTTGTTGCTTCTCTAAGGATTATAATAGAGCACTCATGTATTGTCAACAATGGATGGGGTCATACAAGGGTACAAATAGTTCCCATGAATCTGAAGTTTGTTATTTCATGGGATTATCTTACATGGAATTAAAAAGTCACTATGATGCTGATCATTGGTTTGCAAATGCAATAAGAATGATTGGTATTGATGCTGTAGATAGAACAAGTCGTGAGAATGCGAGCATTTTATTTCGCTACTACGACCAAAAAGGATTAAACTATTTGAAAGCAAAAGCCTATGAAAATAGTGAAAAGGCTTTTGATACAGCAATTCAATATCGTATGAGGGCTTTGGGAGTTACGTATGAGGATCTGTGTACAGGAAAAGTAAAAGACGAAAGGATAGGAACGCTATTCTATATCATTAGTAATTTGAACACTGTCTTTCTTCATAGGGAAGAGTATGCTAAACGTTATTTCATGCTGGCAGTCTTGTGTGGGAATAAAGAAGCTGTTGAAGCAAGCGAACGATTTAAGTAAAACAACAAATTATACACAAATAACATTTCTAGTGTTTGGATGGTGAAAGTATGTCTGTTTATTTACCAGCGTTTAATCAGTGTTTAATCACTGCTTAAACGCTGTTTTAATTTTGTTTACTATTGCATTAGTCTCCTCCCTTAGGGCGAATGAGGGCGCAGAAGAGAGACTAAATGTCTCTCTGTCCCGAAATGAGGGGAGAGCAGTGCCCTGCTCGACGGAGGGCTAAGGTCGGGAGGGGGCCGTCCGCTTTTGCCACCGACCAAACGTATTCATCACACACGGTTGTTTCTATGCTTATGTCACGAAGGTTGTCTGATGCAAGCACGTTCTTCATGTCGTCGTTGATGCCTTCGCCTGTGAGCTTGAGGACGCTTTCCTTTATTGTCCATAGGCGGGTGAACTCAAGGTCGGGATTAGAGGATGTGAGAATCTGCTGTACCTCGTCATCATTCATGGCGTAGCGGATGACGGTTTCCTTGGCAGGACGGATGCTCTCGATGTCTATGCCGATGGGCTTGTCGCTTATGGCACATGCCACGGCAGTCTTGCAATGACTGAGATTGAAGTGGATATCCTCATGACCGATGATTGACGGTTTGCCATGTTCGCCATACGAGAAGACGGGCTTGTCCGTTATACCGTATTCATGTTCAAGTCCATCACACAGGAGCTGATATGCAAGCACACATTGACGGCGCCCCAGCTCATGTTTGAATCTGAGTGCAACCTCACGACGTTGTGAAGGCAGATTTTCTATACATTCCGCTATTTTTTCGGCAGAAAAACCGTATATGTCATCGTTTATGTAAATCATAATGGTGCAAATGTCCGAATATTTTTTTTAACTTTGCCACAAATTCACTAAATAATAAGCGTATGAAGCATAAAATCCTATCAGCAATCTCATTTGCGACATTGTTGAGCACAAGCACGCAGGCTGTCGCACAGTCATGGATAACGATACCACAGGAGGCTAAGCCATACACTCGTTGGTGGTGGCTCGGTTCCGCAGTTGACAAGGAAGGACTCACATACAACCTTGAAGAACTCAAGAAGGCTGGCATAGGCGGAGTGGAGATTACGCCTATATATGGCGTACAGGGCAATGATGCCAACGAGATTCCATATCTCTCGCCTAAGTGGATGGACATGTTGCGCCATACTCAGGCTGAAGGTGCACGCCTCGGCATTGAGACCGACATGGCAACAGGCACGGGATGGCCTTTCGGTGGTCCGCTCGTTCCTGAGAGTGAGGCTGCCTGCAAGATGGTGTTCAAGGATGGTAAGATGGAGATAGGACGCACGGGACAGAAGGTTAAACGTGCTGCTCCAGGTGGCGAGGGACTTGTCATCGACCACTTTGACAAGGATGCCGTAGCACATTATCTTGCACGTTTCGATACAGCATTTGCCAATCAGAAGGTAAGTGTTCCTGCCAATTTCTTCAATGATTCATACGAAGTATATGGTGCCGACTGGACTCCAAAGCTGTTTGAGGAGTTCAAGGCACGCCGAGGTTATGACCTCGAACCGCTCGTTGGCTCACTTAATGTACCTAACGAGCAGAGGACAGACAAGGACAAGCGTATCATATCAGACTATCGTGAGACACTTGCCGAACTCCTCTACGAGAACTTCACCACGCAGTGGACGGACTGGGCACACAAGCATGGTTCAAAGACACGCAATCAGGCTCATGGTTCTCCTGCCAACCTCATAGACCTCTACGCAGCCGTAGATATTCCTGAGTGCGAAGGCTTCGGACTTTCCGACTTCGGCATCCGTGGATTGCGTAAGGATGAAGGATTCACCAAGAAGAATGACTCCGACATCTCAATGCTAAAGTACGCTTCGTCTGGTGCACATCTTAGCGGTGCAAAGTTTACGTCAAGCGAGACATTCACATGGCTCACAGAACACTTCCGCACATCACTCTCACAGTGTAAGCCGGACCTTGACCTCATGTTCATAGCAGGTGTGAACCACGTGTTCTTCCACGGTTCATGCTACAGCCCTAAGGGTGCAGAGTGGCCAGGATGGCGATTCTATGCAAGTGTAGATATGAGTCCATATAACAGTTGGTGGGAAACAATGCCTAAGTTCTCCGACTACATTGCACGTTGTCAGTCGTTCCTCCAGTGGGGCGAGCCAGACAATGATCTCCTCGTCTATCTTCCTTTCTATGACATGATATACGAGCAGCCGGGAACAGCTGCACTCTTCGACATTCATCACATGGCAGAGCGTGCCCCTAAGTTCATCGAGGCTGTACAGACCATCATAAAGAATGGCTATGATGTGGATTATATCTCTGACCGTTACCTCAACCGTCTTGAGATGAATGGCAACGCTCTCAAGGTTGACGGTAAGCGTGGCAACTACTCTGCCATCATCGTTCCAGATGTTCAGTTCATGCCACTCGCAACGCTCAAGAAGATTATTGCACTTGCCAACAGCGGTGCTACAATCGTATTTGTCAATTCATATCCTACATCCGTTCCGGGCTATAATAAGAAGGCAGAACAGAAGGAGTTCGCCAAGCTTATCAAGAATATGCCTGAGAACATCAAGTTGTCAAACAACTATGCCAATGCTCTTGATCTTACAAACGCGTCAAGCGAACAGATGCGTTACAAATACGGATTGAGTTGCATACGTCGCAAGAATGACAAGGGCTACCACTATTTCATCTCCAATCTGCAGGACAAGAACGTTGATTGCAAGGTGCCACTCAGCGTTAGATGTGCTGGTGTCGTGTTCTTCAATCCTATGACTGGTGAGGTGACACGTGGAAGGATTGACGATTTTGGCAACACTCAGATACAACTCTACTCAGGCGAGTCAATCATCATTCGCACATTCGACAAGGAAGAAGACCTCTTGGCAGAATATCCAAAGCTTCAGCCTTACAAGTATCTTGACATACTTGAGTATCGCGCATTCACCTTTGATGGTGTTTGGGATTTGTCATTCAAGAATGCTCAGCCTGTTCCTATCACCAAACGCTACCGCTTCAACGGTGCAAAGCCTTGGACAGACCTCGGCGAGATAGGCAGCGACACATTGCGCAACACCATGGCAACAGGTGTTTATACAACTAAGTTCCGCATGGACCCTACGTGGTCGCTCAAGCGTGACTACCACAAGGAGGGTGCTGCAGCCATGCTCCTTGACCTCGGCGACGTGCGTGAGATTGCCACGGTATTCATCAATGACAAGGAGGTAGGCACGGTATTCTCCGCACCTTACCGTCTTGACATCACGGATTATCTCCACGGTGGCGACAACACACTCCGTGTGGAAGTGACTAATCTTCCTGCCAACCGCATAGCTCAGCTTGACCGTGAAGGTGTGGAATGGCGCAAGTTCAAGGAGATAAACGTGGTTGACCTCAACTACAAGAAGACTCACTACAACGACTGGAATACTGTACCATCAGGACTCAACTCACCAGTCAAGCTCATACCTGCGGTGGTGAAATAGAAAAACAAAACTTTAGCTTGTAGTTAAAGAGAAGTTATTCAAGTTTAGCTTGTAGTTAAATTGTAGTTAAAATGAAGTTATATAAGAAGTTAAAAAGACGAATGTCTATCGCCTCGTGATTTCAAGAACAATCAGCAAAGGAGTATCGTCTTTTTAACTCCTTTTTAACTCCACTATAACTACTCTATAACTCCTTACAAAAAATATGCAAGGCGAAATACTATCACTAATCGTTGCCGTTTCGTGGACTCTAAGTGCACTGTGCGCAGAAGCGGCAAGCAAGAGAATTGGACAACTATCTGTGAATGTAATACGAATGGTGGCATCGCTATCGTTGCTTGCACTCACATTACTCATCTTCACAGGCAGTCCAATACCTAAGTACGCAGACACAAACACATGGTTATGGCTTAGTCTCAGCGGCTTTGTCGGTTATGTCTTCGGCGACTACTGTTTGTTTAATGCCTATATATTGATAGGCAGTCGTTTTGGTCAGTTGTTCATGACGCTTGCGCCACCTACGGCAGCCATTGCAAGTTGGCTCATATTTGGTGAGACAATGTCAGGAATAGCCATCCTCGGAATGATTGTCACCATGTCTGGTATCGGCATCAGCATCCTGTCAAAGGAAAACAAGGACGAGGCAAAGTCACACTCACGTTTCCGTCGTCTCCACACCTCTTTACCTGCAAAGGGAATAATATTTGGTATCGGCGCAGGCATAGGACAAGGCTTGGGACTTGTTCTCAGCAAACTCGGAATGACTTACTATGAGCAGTGCATACCGTCATCTGCCGAAGATGTGCTCAACATCATGCCATTTGCAAGTACCTTCATGCGTGCCGTGACAGGACTCATTGGTTTCACCCTCGTGATGCTGTTCACACGCAAGACACGCACAGTCATTCGTGCCACACATGACGGCAAGGCAATGGCAGCAATGGCAGGACTCACAATGTTCGGTCCATTCATTGGAGTAAGCCTTTCACTCATGGCTACGCTCTACACCAATCCGGGCATCGCACAGACCATAATGGCAATATCTCCAATACTCATCCTCGCTCCAGCCTACTTCCTCTTCCACCAGAAGATTACGATGAAGGAAATCATAGGAGCAATCATAAGCGTGTTTGGTGTTACGCTGTTCTTTGTGTAAGACCTACCCCTCTATGGGGAGGTGACTAATGCAATTGCATATTTCCTAAATTTTCGTTTCCAGATAACAGCGGACAGTCATTCGTATTTTTACTCCTATTTACTACAATAACAAAAAAACAAGATATGTCACAAGTTAAAATCACAACATCACTCGGTGATATCACCGTGAAACTCTACGATGAGACTCCGCTCCATCGTGACAACTTCCTCAAACTTGCAAAGGAAGGATATTATAATGGAACAATCTTCCACCGTGTAATCAAGGACTTCATGATTCAGGGAGGCGACCCAAACAGTCGTGACCCACAGCCGGGAGCACACTATGGCACTGGCGGTCCTGACTATACCATCCCAGCAGAGATTATCCCAGGCATCTTCCACAAGCGTGGCACACTCGCAGCAGCACGTCAGGGCGACGAGGTGAACCCAGAGCGTCGCAGTAGCGGTAGTCAGTTCTATATCTCTTGGGGCAAGGTGTATAATCAGGGACAACTCGGTCAGCTTTCCAAGCAGCTTGAGGTACAGGCACAGCAGCAGATACTCAATAAGCTTGCAATGGAGCATCGTGACGAAATCATCAAGCTCCGCAAGAACCGTGACCAGGAAGGTCTTATGGAACTTCAGAACGACCTTATCGCACAGACAAAGGCAATCGCTAAGGAACAGGGTGTAGTGGGTCTCACAGAATCACAGAAGGAAGCATACACAACCGTTGGTGGTGTGCCTCACCTTGATGGTCAGTACACCGTTTTCGGTGAAGTAACAGAAGGTCTCGACATCGTTGAGAAGATTCAGAACACTGCCACTCTTCCTGGTGACCGTCCAAAGGAGGATATCATCATGAGCATGACAGTCATCGACTAATGTCCATTAGACAATTCAAACTGTTACTTTGGCATCTCATAGTAAACATAAGTTACAACTTTATAAGTGGTTAGCGTCATGCTAATCACTTTTTTCGTACCATTAAACAGCTTGACAATAGTAGTAAGCAACACATTCCTGCTAATAAAACTTCGAGTTACCGCTAAAAAAACTTCCTACTACCATATAAAAAAGTTCCCTTATACGCCATAAAAGATTATTCATAGGACTTTGAATAAACGTTCAAAGCCTTTGAACGATTGTTCAAAGCCTCTGAATATTCGTTCAAAGGCTGTGAACGAATATTCAAAGCCCACGGAACGATTTTGTATCGTAGTATAAGAGACTTTTTGTAATGGTAGTTTGAACTTTTTGTAACAGGAACAGCACTTTTTATCTGTAATAACAATAGGTACTTAAGTAAAACCTTTGTTCTATTCATAATTTATACGGAAATAAACGAGTAAGAGGAAAAACGAAGAGGTTTTCCTCCTACTTTCATTTTCCTTCAACCAATCCATATTCAAAAAGCACACTGATTTTATTTGTGTAGCACACACTATCACAAAAAAAGTTGCCACTTCTCGACGAAGTAGCAACTGTTTTCCCAAAAGTCTTAACAGATAATTCTGCATGGATATTTGGAGTAAGGATATATCTAAAAAACTGATGAACTAAGAAAAAGCTATTATTATTTTTTGAACACTGCAAAGATATGGGCATTTGCAAAATTACATTTTCACTCTCGGCACAAAAATATCCCAAACTACATTTGAGACGTTTTTCCGTTGTCTTATTTCTGACAAGCATATACATTTAAGACATGCAAAATTGTAATTAATGTCAAAAATAGGAACAACTCATTTTTTATTCAACACAGAGAGCACTGAGGACACTGAGATATTAAGTGTTTATTTACATTCTTCAAACAGTAAGTGTTTTTCACGTTCAAGTGCAGGAGTGACTAATGCCTCTGGCTTGAAAGACCAGTTGTCAGATGCCTTGAGCGTTACTTTTTGAAGTGATTGTAAGTATCTTGTAAGATATTCACGTGTGCTGAGAGGAAGTATTTGTTCAATTCTTTGAGCAAGTATTTCGGTTGATAAGCCTGTACCGATAGTCATGATGTCGCCTCCCCCATTACCATGGTATGAGTTTATAGCTACCGTGTAGGTTGCATTCAAGTCAAAACGTGTGCCATCATCCATGCTTTCAATTTTTATTCTACTTCCTACTTCTTGGTTGAGCCATACGGAATAGCGTATTCCACCTGCAGACAGAAGGTCGAAGGAGAGAGTCTTTAATCCCTTGCGACACCCTTCGTCAAACACATAGTCAAGTAGGAGTGCATCGTCTTCCTGACTTTGCATTGTGTTTACCCATAATGAATAGCTGTATTCAAGTGCTTTCCTAATTTCCTCTCCGCTCATTCGCATTATGTATGTCTGCGTCTCGAAGGGATAAAGCCTGAACATGGAACTATTTGTTAACTTTCCATGACGGATGATTGTGTCATAAGAAACAGGAGACGCGAACGACACTTGTGCCTTTGTCGTGGCACGAAGCATATTGTGCATGATGTCAACAAATGCAGATGAGCCGAAAAAAGCATCACGTTCATATACGTCATTTTCAAGTGTACATACCGTTTTGTTTTGCCATTCCATAACGCATTGTGGCATATTTTGATGAGGAAGCAGATGCTCCACTTCGTTCCAAGGCACAATCCTATGGTTGATTAGTATGTCACATTTGTTTTCTTTTTCCTTGTTGATGCAGATGTCCACTACGACAGCTGATGAAGCCATGGATGATGGTGCCAAGCATAGCACATCCCTGCCTTCACTATTCCTGACTGTATGAGTGGCTTGATGATGGTCGTGACCGTAAAGTATAAGGTCAAATCCTGCAACATTCTCGGCTATACGGCGTGTCTCGTTCTCGTGAAACATTCCACCTTCCCATCCAGTGTGAAAGAGTCCCACAATCATGTCTGGGTGTTCGTCATGCTGTATTATTTCAATCCATTTCTTTGCTGTTTTAACAGTATCTGCAAACTTCCAGCCTTTCCAGAGATTATTGTGTAGCCAATGCGGAATAGCAGTTGTTACTATTCCAAGTACGGCTATGCGTATGTCTTTTCGGATGATTATGGAATATGGCTTTAGGGCTGGCTCTCCACTTTTCTCATCAATAACATTTGCTCCCAATATGGGGAAATTACAAGCATCAATCCATCTGTTACATGCTTCCTTTCCTGCCTCAATATCATGATTACCAAGACATGCAACATCATATTTCATGCTGTTCATGGTCTCAGCAATAATGTGTGGCTGTGAGGCATCAGACAGATGGTTACAATAGTAGGTAACGGCATTGCCTTGCAACTGGTCACCGCCATCACTTAGAATAATGTTGTCCGACTGTATGTCTTTATCCATAGTGTCACGTGTTTCCCGTTGGCTCTTTTCTTTGTCCTCAAGGAATAAGGCACCATGAATATCTGATGTGTGAATCCAGCGAAGAGAAAACATGATATATTGTCTTATTAGTTCATTTTTTTGTTCCTTCCCATGATGACATATAGAATGACAGGTGCTCCTATCATTGGAGTAACGGCATTTATAGGAATGACTGAGTCAGAAGGTAGAGTGCAAAGAATATTGCAGAGCAAGGCTATTGCTGAGCCGCAGAATATAGTTGCAGGAAGAAGTATTCGGTGGTTCTCTGAGCCAATAATCATACGTGTAATGTGTGGAACAGCAAGTCCTATGAACGCAATAGGTCCACAGAATGCCGTCGTTACGGCTGTCAGCAAACCTGTGGATAGCAATAGGAGCATACGTGTGCGTTGTACGTTGATGCCAAGGTTGCCAGCATAGTCGTCTCCTAACAAGAGCGCATTGAGAGGTTTTACAAGCAATATTGCAAGTATAAGACCTATTACATTTACACCAATGTACCACGGCATTTGTTGGAATGACACATTACTGAAACTACCCATACCCCATAACACATATGAAATGACGTTGTCAGAAGCAGCAAAGAAATTAAGCAGGGAGATGGCAGAGGCTGCAAGATGGCTTACCATGATTCCTACTATGAGTAACATTATGTTGTTCCTGACTACGGCAGAAAGAGTGAGTATTATGAGAAGTATCAAGAGTGCTCCGATAAATGCTCCTGCTATTACGGCAAGAAAACCTGCAAGCCTGAATTGGCTTCCCTCATAAATTACTCCACCCGACAGCAGCATGACTACAGCCACTCCGAGACTTGCACCATTTGTTATTCCGAGTATTGAAGGACCAGCCAAAGGGTTTCGGAATGATGTCTGCAGCATAAGTCCGCTTACGGCAAGTGACATTCCGCATAGCATGGCTGTCACGGCTTGTGGTAGGCGTGAGTCAAGAATGATAAATGTCCAGCTTGCTTTCTCTGCCTGTCCTCCTGTAAGGACTGTCCAAACCTGTTCTGCGGGTATGTGGACAGCTCCGAGGAAAAGGCTGAGTATGAAGAACAATATGGTTACTATGATGAGCAAAATTATTTTTCTCATAACTTATGATAGTAGCGTAATGAATAATCTGGTAGAAGCTCTGGATGGAAAATCTTAATGAAGTCTTTAAGCAGACGGTCAGGATGGAATGGTGTCTCCTCATAGAATGGTACTTTTGAAGTGTTGCATCCGAATATGTTCTTTTGCTTAAAGGCTTTCATGTTTGAATAGTTGGCATATTCTCCCGCTATCTCGTCGTAAGTCTTTGCTGATGCTTGATTATATTTCAGAATCCAGATGTCTGCATCCATAGCTCTCTCAAATACAGCTTCAGGGTCGAGAGGAATGCTTCCGTTCTCTTGTCTTTCACGGAATACATAGTTTGTTGCAGCATCATTCATAAGTCGTCCCATCGTGCTATTTCCTCCAGGAACGTACCATGTGCTGCCAAATTTCAAGTCGGTTATAACCGATGGCTTGTTCTTTGCTGTGGATGCCAATTCTTTAAGCTTCATGTAACTTGTTTCTACACTTGCAAAAATACTATCTGCTTCATGGCTTCGTCCAACGAGGTGTCCATAGAAACGTATCCACTCTGCACGACCAAGGGCTGACGTCTCCATATAGTCGGCACATTCTATTACGGGAATGTTTAGCTTGTATAGTTTGCTGTAAGTACCGTTATTTTGAAAAGGTGAAAGCATTATTGCATCAGGTGAGAGATTGATTATCCCTTCCATGCTTGGGCTTGTTCCTTCGCCAAGATCTGCAATCTTGCCTGCTGCACAATCCTTGATGATGCACTCGTTATTGATATAATTAAGGTCGCATACACCTTTAATACAATCGTATGCTCCAAGTTCAATAAGAATTGCACTATGGACGGATGTGTACATAACAGTTTTCTTCAAAGGAGTTCGCACAATATCACCTTTTGGAAGATTGTCCGGAATCTCTGCAGCACGGTCAATCAGGACGTAAGAATGGAGTATGGCTGTTGTATCCCAAGGATTGCGTACCTGAACATAGACATAGCCGTCACATTGCTTCATGGTGAGCAATTCGGAATATTTCATCTCAATGGCAGAGCCTTCTGAATTGCCATTGGTATTATTGTTGCCACATGAAAAAAGTAAAGTGGCAATAAGTGTAATCAATAATGTACGTACAATCATCGCTTTAGAGGTTTAGTTTGATGAATAATTCATAGTTACGTCCTGGCATTGGATGTGAGAGTACTGTAACGTATTCTGTAGAGAATAGGTTATTGACCACAGCCTTTGCAGAAAGAGTGAAATGTTTTAGTCTTATGTCTTTCTCTAACGAAACGTTACTCATATAATACGGCTTGAGTTTGCCTGTGATGTATGACACTTCGTTGCTTGTGGTTGTGAACCGTTCACTATAGTGAATCCAATGGTATTGCAGTATCCATGAACGATGTGAAAGTCTTAGATTGATGTTGGCAGAAGTCTCAGGAACATAGCACAGCTGTTTACCATAACTCTCGTCGTTAGAGTTCATTCTTTTGCCTTCGTTAATAGAAGGAGTCCAAGCATAGTTCATGACTATGGAAGCTTTTGTTTCCTTTGTCAGTTTAAGCGACAAATCAGCCATGGCTTCCATACCATAGTTATGAACTTTCTTCACGTTGGATGGTTGCCAAAAACCTCGCGCATTTGGTGTCCACAGAATCCAGTCGTTAATGTATGAGTTGAATGCCGTGACGTTTGTCTTTATACTCCATGCAGATGTTGTCTTCTTCATTTCTACTCCCCCATCGTAAGTGAAACCTGACTCTGGTTGAAGGTCCTTGTTTCCTCCTGGCTGAAAGTATAAGTCGTCCATGGATGGGTAGCGGTAGTTGCGTGTCACAGATGCCTTAAGAACTATGTTCCATGGTTTGTAGATTACATAGTCGGCAAAGAGTACTGGCACTGGAGATGTAAATTCAGAGCCATAGCAATTCTGTCGGAGAGCCATGGCAAGTGCCATCACATCTGTTGGTCGCCATCGTGCTTGTATGTTTCCTTCGTAATCCCAGCGTTGTCTATTGATGTTGTCTCCAATGTGAAAAGGTGACTTATCCTTGCTGTTTACCTTATTCAAATACACTGATAATCCTGCACTAATCATGAATTTAGACGTGAGAGTGATGTCATAGTCGGCAAGCATGAAAGCTGTATTGGTATTGCTTTCTGAAACAGTAATGTCATTACGAGTACCTTGGCGCAGAGTGTAGTATTGATAGTCGGTACTGCTATGTTGCCATCCTGCCTTGACTGAAAGCGAACCTTTTTCTGAGCGGTTATCCCATGCGAGTACCGTGCGTAGAGTGTTGTCCTTATGCTCGTTGCGGAAATCCGATGCTTCCTTGTAATCTACGCTAAGAAAGGGAAGTCCACGTTTCAGGTAAGTGTACCACACATTAAGTGCAAGGCTATTGCGACTATCAATCTTGTACCCTATCTGTTGCATGGCATGAATATCGGTGAAATATCCGCTTCTGTTTCTTTCTGTTGGATGGTACGAACGTATGGTATTACCATATTCATCTTTCTCGTCCACCTTCTTGTCATAATTTGTGTAATCATATTCATTGTCAGATGTTGAGTACACAATTCTTGTGGTTAGAGAAAGACGTTTATTATTGTAGTCAAGACGTAGGAAGTCATCGTATGTCCCATACGAGCCAATACCTTGGATTAATTGGGCGTGAGTGCCTTCCCTACCCTGTGTCTGTGTAAGGAGTTCGACTGCACCACCAAGTCCTCCGCTTGTCACGTTTAGGGAGGAAGCACCATGATAAAGATTAGCCTCATCGATGAAGTAAGATGGAATAGTGGAGAAGTCAAACGTTCCAATCATTGGTGAGTTTAACTTTAGCCCGTTCCATAATACTTGTGTGTGTGATGGTGAGGTACCACGAAACTCTGCCGTTGCTTCTGTAGCTCTACCATAATTCTTGATGAAGAGACATGAGTGCTGTGAGAGAATGTCGCCCATTGAGAGTGACACATTGTCGTGAAGAACTAATGTGTCAAGCGTCATTTTCTCTATTCCTGCATCCTTGAGCCTGCGACCAGCAAAGACGCTTACCTCATTCAGGTTGTGCACCTTCTGCTCGCTGTTCTGTGCATCTGCCGTGGCGCAAAGAATTAGGAAGATTGCCAATATTATGTTATGTCTCGTCATTCTTTTGGAGAATGGATTTGTATAGACCTGTAAGCTTATTGTTTTGCACTAAGGTGCCAATTAGAAAAACAGTCAAGAACCTTTAGCTCGGCGAAGCCAAACAGAACAAAAACAAGAAAAAACAGGTTTTCTTTTGTTTTCCTCATGTTTTTCTAACTGGCCGCTTTGCGGCAAAAACAGCGTACAAGTTTACCGTACAGGTCAAATTATTTCTATTTCATCTCAGGATGATAATCCCATATTCCATATACCTCGGTGGATATCTCGCCAAGATTAGGGCTATATCCTGTCTGAGCCGTCTGAACCTTTACAAAGTTGATGTATGGAAGATTGGCTGGTTGTCCGTCACGGGTCATGGCATTTGATATGTGGTAATATCCCATGGCAGAAGTGAAGCTCTTGTTCTTGTTGCGGAAATAATCTGAGCCAAGGTTGTCTGCATATCCCCAGTCAAACGGATATTCCATCGTATAGCCATTTTCGTAAGTGTGTGTATCCTTCAGACGAGAACCGTAGTAGGTACGGCATTCGCCTTCTGGAGTCATTTCTGTTGGAACCCAGTCCTGCCAGTAGTAGTCGTGACTGTTCCAGTAGTCCATGTGGGGAACTATGCCTTCGTTACCTTGATTATCCTTCCAGCGTATATCCGTCTTTGGAGTCGTTGGCTTATAGTATGTGATGGCATAGTCGAATGTCTCGTTTTCTGTACCATATTCGCTTCCCGCAAGTTCGTACCACGTATCGTTAGGAAGTCCGTCACCATTTTCATCCATGCTTACCCAGATAATTCCAGGTTCTGACTGGTAGCTGTAAGGATTGCCCTTTATAATAAGGTCGTAGTCGCCCTTGCTGTTTATGACGTTATGGTCAAATCCTGCTATTATGTAGCCTCCCTGAGCACCAAGGCTTACCATCCATTGCTTCTTGAAATGTTCAAGCGCAACTTCGCATGCTTCTTCCATGGTTGCTCCCTCATGTATGAAGTCGCCTACAACGGAATAGCCATTAACCTGATGTCCGGGTGCAGGCATGAATTCGTACACCTTGTTGACGAGTGAATGGTCATCCTCATTTTCTTCCTCTTTTTCATCTTTTGGAATGTCAGATGTTGAGCCTTTAATGAATGCGAAGTGGTTAGGGGTAATGCCCACTCGGAACTTGTCTATGAGAGTTCCTTTGGCATCATATCTATAAACCATGCCTGATTGTGAATAGTCAACGGCATCGGCTACGTATATTTCTTCATTATTAGGGTTGATGCCAATTCCATAAAGTTTGTGACGAGTGCCATTGTCGTCAACTGGTGCCTTTATGAATGGCTCTGCAGGCATGCTGTTGGCTGTTACGTCCATACGGTACACGTCATTATTCACTATGTAAAGCGTATTACCAACTTTGTTTGTTTCTATCTGTACGTTAGCCTCGTCTGTTTCGAGAGTGATGTCAAGCTCGACGTTTTTGCTTTTTGCATCTATACGGTAAAGATGCGGAATGTTATTTCCGAATGTCTCCCCGTTGGCAGAATAACCTCCGTCAGTTATTGCCCATAGCTTTCCGTTGCAGTCTATTCGGATGGATTTTGGCTGCCAACTGCTCAGTACAATAGAGTCAACGACCTGTTCTTTGTTAATGTCTATTACAAGAATCTTGTTGCTGTATGACCAGCAATTTGTATAAACGTAGTTTCCGTATCTTACCATTTCCTCTGTTGAGCAATACCCAAGGTTAGCTGCTTGTTCAACAGAGATATTTCCTTTATATTCCATTGTCTGCGGATTGAACATATTGACGTAATGTGCATAAAGATCAGTTACGTATGCTTTTGTATCGTCAATTTTCAATACGTATCGTGGATTTATTATTTGTGTGTTTGCTGACGCTGTGAGTTGTCCTTTCACCTTGAACGTACGGGTATCTATTGCCCATACTATACCAGAGTTCTCCACAGCTATATATGCGGTATTATCATCTATCGTAATACTTTGTCCTGTGTCACCGAGCCGTCGGTCATTTACACGGCGAAACACTCCGTTCTCGACCGTATGGTTAGCAGGATTATAGTATGACAACGAGGCATTTCCTGAATTATAGTTACCTTCACAAAGAATAAGCACACCATCTCCGTTGGCTGGTGTGATTATGTCTTCTGTCGTGAATGTGTCTTGAGGATTGCATGCTGTTGTCAGCAATAAGACTGCCAACAGCATGAATAAATATGTTTTGAGTATGTTCATCTAATGTTATTTTTCAACTTCTACAACA
>CAMOVB010000004.1:0-45231 GCA_946626925.1 uncultured Prevotellaceae bacterium | reverse complement strand
CCTCGCCGTAGATAAGGCACCTGAGGTTGACCAGCAATTCGTGGCAAGCGTACCGCAGCATAACGTGATATGCACAGCCACTCCAGCCATGCCGGCATCCCCATTCACGGAAGAAGAGACACGGGCAAGGTTCATAGACCTCATGCTCCGTGAGGCAGGATGGGAGGTACAGGAGGACAAGGGCGTCATCAAGCCTCTGAGCGCATGCATAGAGGTGGAGGTGAGCGGTATGCCGTCGGCATCGGGCATAGGCTATGCCGACTACGTGCTCTTCGGCAACGACATGAAACCGCTTGCCGTGATAGAGGCAAAGAAGACAAGCGTAGGCCTGTCAAAGGGACTGCATCAGGCAGAGCTGTATGCCGACTGCCTCGAACACAAGTATGGAGTAAGACCTGTCATCTACGTTTCCAACGGCTATCAGACAGAGGTGATAGACGGAATGGGCTATCCTGCACGCAGGGTATATGGCTTCCACTCTGCCAATGACCTCGTGCGCCTCCACCAGAGACGCAGGGAGAGAGGACAGATAACAGACCTGAGCGTAAACAAGAACATCACGAACCGTGAATACCAGATACGTGCCGTAAGGAGCGTGTGTGAGCACCTGAACAAGATGAACCGCCGCTCGCTCCTCATCATGGCAACGGGTACGGGCAAGACACGTGTGAGCATCTCGCTGTGCGACATACTCATGCGCAACAACTGGGTGAAGAACATCCTGTTCCTTGCCGACCGCACATCCCTCGTCAGACAGGCACACAAGAATTTCGTGGCACTCCTGCCTGATGCCACCACGTGCATCCTCTCCGAGCGTACGGAACAGAGCGACATGCAGGCACGCATCATGTTCTCGACCTACCAGACGATGGTCAACTATATAGACACAACGGACACGAAGGAGTTCTCCATAGGCAGGTTCGACCTCATCATAATAGACGAGGCACACCGTTCCGTGTTCGGCAAGTACGGAGTGATATTCGACTACTTCGACTCGTTCCTCGTAGGACTGACAGCCACTCCGCGTGACGAGGTGGCACGAAGCACGTTCGACCTCCTCGGCATGCAGCCTGAGGACACCTTTGCCTACGAATATGACGAGGCAATACATGACGGCTACCTCGTGCCATACACAGGACTGAAGCGTGGCTCCTACATCATGAAGGCAGGCATACAGATGAGCAGCCTTGCCGCCGAGGACAAGGAACAGCTCAAGCCCGTGTTCGACTACGAGAAGGCAGAGGACCTGCTCGAGGGCGACGAGCGTGACATAGACGAGTCGGAGATATTCAAGTACATATACAACGAAGACACCATAGACAAGGTTCTCCAGGACTTCATGGAGAAAGGACTGAAGGTGAACGAGGGTACGCTCATAGGCAAGAGCATCATCTTCTGCTACAACCATCAGCATGCCGAACTCGTGGTGGAACGATTCAACAAGCTGTACCCGGAACTCGGCAGCGACTTCTGCGTACTCATAGACAATTATGTCAACTATGCCCAGGACCTCATAGACAAGTTTGAGGTAAGGGGACAGATGCCGCAGGTGGCTGTGAGCGTGGATATGCTCGATACAGGTATCGACGTGCCTGACGTGCTGAACCTCGTATTCTTCAAGCCTGTGCACAGCGGCATCAAGTTAAAGCAGATGATAGGACGAGGCACACGCCTGTCGGACGACATATTCGGCTTCGGCAAGGACAAGGAGATGTTCTACATCTTCGACTGGTGTGGCAACTTCGACTTCTTCGAGGTCAATCCCGGAGGCAGGGAAGCCGCTCCACAGACATCGCTTGCCGAGAAGATATTCTGCCTCAGGGCAGAGCTGGCAGCCGCCCTCCAGACGGCAGAGCATCAGGCAATAGACCATGACAAGGCTCTGCACGACGAGCTGAAGGCTACGCTCAAGGAGCAGACCAAGGCTCTGAAGGATGACCTCATATCCGTACGCAAGGTATGGGACAAGGTGGTGAAATTCAGGGACGACAAGTCATGGACATACCTTTCAAACGTGGATGTGCTCGAACTCAAGGACTGCATATCGCCACTCATCCCTCTCACTCAGGAGGATATAGGCGCCCTCAAGTTTGACGCCCTGATGCTCAACATAGAGCTGTCAAAGGTGAGCGAGGACACGAAGTCGGTCAAGAGCCAGATGAGCGTAATCAGGATTGCACATCATCTGGAAGACAGAGCCGTGATACCTGTGGTCAAGAATGCCATGCCTACCATCAGGAAGATACAGCAGGACGGCTTCTTCGATAATGCCGACCTCAGCCTCCTCGAGAGGGTACGAACGGAGCTGCGCAGCCTCGTGATGCTCCTCAAGGGTGCGGAGAGCAAGACCTTTACGCTCAACATAGAGGACATGATAAGCGACGAGGGCGAGGTGAGCGGCACAGCCGTGACGATGAACTACAGACAGAAGGTCTTAGATTATCTCCGGGAGAACCGCAACCTTCCTGTACTCCAGAAGATATTCCGTCTTGAAGCTCTCACGACGGAGGACATCTCCCAGTTAGAGAAGATACTGTGGCAGGAGCTTGGCACACGTGAGGACTACGAACGCTACATATCGTCAGGAGGCGTGAACGTGGCAATCTTCATCCGTAGCGTCATACATGTGGACCATCAGGTAGCCCTCGACAAGTTCGTGGAGTTCCTCAAGTCCTCAACGCTCAACAGCCGTCAGGAGGAATATCTGAAGAATGTCATATCATACGTAAGCGAGAACGGAGACATCAAGCCTGAGACTCTCATGACTACCGCCCCATTCTGCGACTACGACATCTTCGACACCTTCAGCAGCAATCCTGCCAGCATCGGTCAGTATGTCCGTATGTTGCACGATGTGATTGAAGCCAAGGCATAGCATAGCTTGCACCACTCCTTCGTCGTGGTGCAAGAGTTAAAAGTTAAAAGTTAAAAATTAAAAGTTAAGTTGGAGAGTTAAGAGTTTACGCAAGAAAAACAACCAGAACGGATTTTTTATGCCGCCAAGCGGCCAATTAGAAAAACATGGGGAAAACAAAAGAAAACAAAAGAAAACATATTTTTATCTGTTTTTCCATGTTTTTACCTGTTTTTTCTTCGTCCGCACGTCACGTGCGATAAAAAATCCATAAAAATGCAATTCCAAATTACATATCGGCACTCTTCGATTGTCCTAATGTTCATAGTCAGTAATTAGTCTCATATGAGTCAGTACTTAGTCAGTACTTTGACTATACTTCATCTTAAATATTAAGATTTTTGGATTACTCCAAATTATTCGTATTTTTGCATCTATAGCAATAAAGGAAATCAAAAACCGAGAAATAATGAATAAAGAAGCACTCAATTTTACGATTTACTGTGTTGGCATCATGGCTGAAAGTCTTGGTAAAGATGCCCGCTATGTATATCCCCTTATGCAGAAGGGCGATATAATCATGGGGTATATCGTGCCATGCTTTGATGTACTTCACACATTTTCTCGTAACTATATAATTGAAGACCTAACATCTTTAATGCAAAAGAAAGGGTTGTTATCATGAGACTATATCATACATCCGACAAGGAGATAAGAATTATCCAATAACCTCCTAATAATAAAAGCAATACCAAGCAGCAAGAACATAAAAAGGGAAATACCTTAATGGACAAAACGACTATGGGGAGGAGATACTCGTAGATTTTCTGACGATTATTTACGCAGTTTAAGATAAAAGCCTTATATTTGCCACGAAATCAAATCAATTCAGATACAACTAACCAGAGTTAATTTACATATAACGAACCTACCTAAAATTTGCAATCGATGAAATCAATTATCTACAAAGTGAGCAAGGGATTATTCCTTTCTCTCATTACCTCATGCATGGTATGTGTACAAGAGGTAAAGGCATGGACAGGTTCTACACCTGCCAATGGACAGAGTTACTATCTCTACAATCTTTATCAGGAGAAGTTCCTATCGTATGGTAACAGTTGGGGCACTCAGGTGAGCCTCGACAACAACAAACCTATGCTTTGTACTGTCAACAAGAGCGGCAACAAGTGGACAATCAACACCCACTACAGCCTCTCGTATCAGAGTTACAACGCAAACGTGAACAACTACATGATTGTGGTGGATGGCGTACCTTTCGTCAACAGCAACTACGGTACAAGCGACACGAACTTCATCACACGCACACCACAGTCATTCACCATCTCGTCTTCTGATGATAGAGGCTATTATCTCACATACACATCTTCGGGCACGACGCAGGCTCTCATGTTCGGAACAGGAACAGCATGCGAGATTGCTAATCTCAATCAGGGCTTCAACCGCAGCAAGGCAGAATGGCTGTTTATTACCGAAGCAGAATATCAAGAGCACATGGATAAGAAGCGTTTTGTAGCGGCATCCATGAATGTGGACGGAATGCCAAAGACCATCCGCATAGCAGGAGTATATAACTATACACTCAATCCAGATGCCAAGGAGAGTGCTGGTGCAACTGCCATCGGAAGGAAACTCGTGAACATGGGTTACGACTTCATTGGTGTGAGCGAGGACTTCAACTACAATACCGAGATTATGAACGAGATTGGTAACATATACAATCAAGGTACTCACCGTGGTAAGATTGAAACTTCACTTGCTGCTTACTCACGTATCATCTCCCAGACATCACCTGTATTCAATATTGACGGTCTCAACTTCTTCTGGAACAAGGAAAAGGCAACAGCAAGTAATGAGACATGGGTACGTTGGAATGACCACTACGGCTACACAAGCGACGGTGCTGACGGACTCATAGCCAAGGGCTACCGTTTCTACACCATAACACTCAACGATGGAACTCAGATTGATGTCTATACTCTCCACATGGATGCAGAGACAAGCGAAGGTGACAACCTTGCGCGTGAGTCACAGATGACTCAACTTGCCAACGCTATCATAGCATCCAACAACGGCAATCCAATCCTTATCATAGGTGACACCAACTGCCGCTACACACGTGACCGCATCAAGACACTCCTCATCGACCGCATCAATGCTGACAGCCGCTTCACCATCAAGGACGCATGGATAGAACATGCACGTGGAGGCATCTATCCTGCATGTGGTGGAAACTCAATCATGGCAAATGAGGAAGGTTACCGCAAGGGTGAGGTTGTTGATAAGATTTTCTACATCAACAACACCCAGAGTAACGTACAGATTCAGGCAGAGACATATCTTCAGGATCTCAGTTTCATCAACGACGAGGGCGAACCTCTTGCTGACCACTGGCCATGTGTGATTGAGTTCAGTTATACAACGAATATTGTTCCACCTGTTCCAGAACCTGATACGACAGAACTGTCAGGAATATACTACTTCCGCAACGTAGAGTCAGGAGCCTTCCTCAAGCAAGGTGGATGGTGGGGAACTCATGCCGTTCAAGGCAACTATGGTTCACCAATGACTGTTACTCCAGTAAATGACAAGTATGTCATCCAGTCAAACATCGGTTTCCTCTCACAGGGCGACCCTTACATGGACGCATCAACCGAACAGAGATGGAACATCACCAAGACTGGCAACTACTATACTATTACATATAATAATAATGGTACAGTCATGGCTCTCACGGGCAACGACCCAACCACATTCCCTCATGGTGCAAACACACGCTACGTGACATGCGCACCACAGAACACAAACGACGACTACCAGAAGTGGGAGCTTCTCACAGCCGATGACCTCCTCGCAGAGATGGCTTATGCATCAGAGAACAATCCGATGAACATTACTCATCTGCTCTATGGTGCTAACTTCGACCGCAACGACACAGAGGGTCGCAGTCACTGGGTAAACAGCATAACTCCTGATGCATCAAAGATGTCATATAATCTCTCAAGCGGTCTCATCGAAGACTACAACGGCAACCCTTGTGCCGAAGTATATATCAGTTCGTACAGTGGATGGACAACATACGCCACTACTTGGGAGATAAGTCAGACAATAACGGATGTGCCTAATGGACATTATCGTGTAACGTGTCAGGCATTCTACCGTGACGGCAATATGAACCAGAACAATCCAGGAACAATCCACACACGTCTCTATGCAGGTACTGGGGCAAATGCAACAAGCAAAGCCATTGCAAGCATTTATTCTGCCCACTGCACCACACCTATAGGTGCTGGCAACAGAGACAAGGACGGCTACTACATACCAGACGGAATGGAAGATGCATCAGGATTCTTCAACGCTGGCTACTACAACAACACACTTGAGTTCAACGTTACTGACGGTACTATCCGAATTGCAATAGGTAAGCCAACGACAACAAAGAGCACTTCAAGCTGGACATGCTTCGACAATTTCCAGATTGAGTATCTCGGCACAACCTACTACGAGGCACCTGCACGCATAAACACAGCAACAAGTATTTCGGAGTTAGGAAATAATACTGAAGCTGCTGAGTACTACAACCTCAATGGTACTCGTACTAATTCACTCAACAAGGGCGTGAACATCATACGCACTAAGAACGGTGATACAATAAAAATTATGAAGTAAACATAAAAAGCACATCCCTCCTGCTTGTCCAATGGGGTAGCAGGAGGGATTTTTTTACCATTATGATTATTTTTTTCCTCAAATTCTGTTGTACTTAATCAAAAAAACGTATTTTTGCCATTGTATTTTCAGAAGTGAAATGTTAATGAACTTTACACTATAGGCTTTCTGTATTGTCATGAATGTCTATAATCGATAGAACATAAAACTTAAATTCACAAACTTTAAAAATCTAATATATTATGTTGGTTATGATTCTCGAACTATTGATAGTTCTTATCTGCCTCTATATAGGCTCACGCTACGGAAGTCTTGCCTTAGGTGCAATATCAGGCATCGGACTCGCAATCCTCGTTCTTGGTTTCGGACTCAAACCAGGTACACCACCAACGGACGTCATCTATATCATCATCGCTGCCGTCACCTGTGCTGGTATCATGCAGGCGGCAGGAGGTATGGATTGGCTCATACAGATAGCCGAGAAGATGCTCAGGAAACATCCTGAGCACATCACATTCCTTGCTCCTATATGTACATTCTGCCTCACCATCCTCGTGGGCACAGGTCATGTGGTTTATACCCTCATGCCTATCATCGTGGACATCGCCATCAAGAAGGGCATACGTCCTGAACGTCCTTGTGCCGTAGCAAGCGTAGCTTCGCAGGTAGGTATCACATGTTCCCCTATCGCAGCAGCCGTGGCTTCATTTGTGGTCATCTCCAATGCTAACGGATTTGATGTGAACAATCTTGAGGTCATTGCCGTTACAATACCGGCATGTCTATGCGGATTGATATGTGCTTCATTCGCATCCTACCACCGTGGTCTTGACCTCGACAAGGACCCTGAGTTCCAGAAGAGACTTCAGAACAAGGAGTTCCGCGCCCAGCTTTACGGAACAAGCACCACACTCGACAAGGAGATTTCTCCTGACGCAAAACGTGCGGTAATGATTTTCTGCCTCGCAATACTTGCCATCGTGATGTTTTCCGTGTTCCAGATATTAGGTCACGACATACGCCCTGCCTTTGAGACTGGCAAGACACTTGAAGACGGTTCACCAGCAACCAAGCCACTCGGTATGAATATCATCATCCAGATTGTACTTATCACAGCAGCCGCTCTCATGATTATCTTCTGCAAGGCACAACCAAAGAAAGCTGTGGGTGGAGCTGTATGGCAGTCAGGTATGGTGGCAGTAGTGGCTATCTACGGTATAGCATGGCTTGCCGACACCTACTTTGCCAATCATCTTGAGACCATGCAGGAAGGACTCACCGAGATTGTCAGCGAATATCCTTGGACCATAGCATTTGCATTCTTCATAGTGTCCGTGCTTATCAACTCACAAGGTGCAGTAGTTGTGGCTATGCTTCCACTTGCCTACAAGCTTGGCATTCCTGGTCCAATACTCCTTGGCGTACTCCCATCTGTATATGGATACTTCTTCATTCCGAACTATCCATCAGATATCGCCACAGTCAACTTCGACCGTACAGGTACAACCGTCATCGGTAAATACCTGCTCAACCACTCCTTCATGATGCCTGGACTCATCAGCGTCATCGTCTCCACCATCGTCGGCTACATGCTCACAATGATATTCTACTAAGCAGAGACGATTGCAAGGCTTGACAATTTACTATAGAACGTATCAGGAATTACGTTCAATAGTATAACGGTCTGCAAGTCTTATATTATAACAATAGGAAAGCGATATATTATAACGGTAAACAACCATTATAAAATATCGCTTTCCTGCGTCTGTCATATATGATGTACCCCAAAAGACGCTATAACGACAACAAAACACCTTATAAACATCATGATAAGAATAAAAATCGCCCAGACTGCATTGTGCAATCTGGGCGAAACTATATTGATAATCTAAAATTATCTATTAGTCAGCAAGCTTAGCTTTGATGAACTCACGGTTGAGACGAGCGATGTTAGCGATTGTCTCACACTTAGGACATACAGCCTCACAAGCACGTGTGTTAGTACAGTTACCGAAGCCGAGTTCGTCCATCTTGGCAACCATTGCCTTAGCACGCTTAGCTGCCTCTACGCGTCCCTGTGGGAGGAGAGCAAGCTGAGATACCTTAGATGAAACGAAGAGCATTGCAGAACCGTTCTTACATGCTGCTACACATGCACCACAACCGATACAGCTTGCGCAGTCCATAGCCTCGTCAGCATCTGACTTAGGGATAAGGATAGCGTTTGCATCCTGTGGAGCACCTGTGCGTACTGTTGTGTAACCACCAGCCTGCATAATCTTATCGAATGCTGAACGGTCAACCATACAGTCCTTGATAACTGGGAAACCAGCAGAACGCCATGGTTCAACTGTGATAACATCACCTTCGTTGAACTTACGCATGTAGAGCTGACAAGTTGTAGCACCACGCTGAGTCTTACCATGTGGAGTACCATTGATGTAGAGTGAACACATACCGCAGATACCCTCGCGGCAGTCGTGGTCGAATACGAATGGCTCCTTGCCTTCTGCAATAAGCTGCTCGTTAAGAATGTCGAGCATCTCAAGGAATGAAGTATCACCAGGGATATCATTCATTACCTTCTCTTCAAAATGACCTGCGTCCTTAGGGCCATTCTGCTTCCAATATTTTACTGTGAAAGATTTTAATACCTTCTCTGCCATAATTAGTTCTTGTAGTTACGAGTTTGTACCTTAATTGCCTCATACTCGAGTGGCTCCTTGATGAGTGTAGGAGCAATAGCATCGCTACCCTCATACTTCCAGCAGCCTACATAGAAGAAGTTAGCATCGTCACGCTTAGCCTCACCTTCCTCTGTCTGGTGCTCCTCACGGAAGTGACCACCACATGACTCCTCACGAGAGAGTGCATCGTAAGCGATGAGCTTACCCATAGTGATGAAGTCATCAAGGTGGATAGCCTTGTCAAGCTCAACGTTGAGTCCCTCACGAGTTCCTGGAATGAAGAGGTTAGTGTCGAATTCCTTACGGAGTTCGTCGATAAGCTGGATACCCTTTTCGAGTCCTTCCTTAGTACGACCCATACCGATGTACTCCCAGCAGATGTGACCGAGCTCCTTGTGGATAGAGTCAACAGAACGCTTACCCTTGATGTTCATGAGCTTCTGGATACGTGCCTCTGTAGCATCCTCAACCTCCTTGAACTCAGGAGCGTCAGTAGAGATACGTGGCCAGATTGACTGGTCAGCGAGGTAGTTCTGGATTGTATATGGAAGTACGAAGTAACCGTCAGCAAGACCCTGCATGAGGGCTGATGCACCAAGACGGTTAGCACCGTGGTCAGAGAAGTTACACTCACCAATAGCGAAGAGACCAGGGATTGAAGTCTGGAGCTCGTAGTCAACCCAGATACCACCCATTGTGTAGTGGATAGCTGGGAAGATCATCATTGGGTTGTAGTAGTCAACACCATTGACAGTCTTACGCTTCTCACCTGGGTTAACGTCTGTAATCTCCTCGTACATGTCGAAGAGGTTACCGTAGCGCTGGAGTACTACGTCAATACCGAGACGCTGGATAGACTCAGAGAAGTCGAGGAATACAGCAAGACCAGTATTGTTTACACCGAAGCCCTTGTCGCAACGCTCCTTGGCAGCACGTGATGCAACGTCACGTGGTACGAGGTTACCGAATGCTGGGTAACGACGCTCCAAGTAGTAGTCACGATCCTCTTCTGGAATCTCATATCCCTGCTTAGTACCTGCCTGAAGTGCCTTAGCATCCTCAAGCTTCTTTGGCACCCAGATACGTCCGTCGTTACGGAGTGACTCAGACATAAGAGTAAGCTTAGACTGCTTGTCACCGTGAACTGGAATACAAGTTGGGTGAATCTGTACGTAACATGGGTTAGCGAAGTAAGCGCCCTTACGGTAGCAAGACATAGCTGCTGTACAGTTACATCCCATAGCGTTAGTAGAGAGGAAGTAAGTGTTTCCGTAACCACCAGTTGCGATAACAACGGCGTTAGCAGAGAAACGCTCAAGCTTACCTGTTACGAGGTTCTTAGCGATGATACCACGAGCACGACCGTCGATGATAACAACGTCGAGCATCTCATAACGAGTGTAGAGCTTTACCTTACCAGCGTTTACCTGACAAGAGAGTGCAGAGTAAGCACCGAGAAGGAGCTGCTGACCTGTCTGACCCTTAGCGTAGAATGTACGTGATACCTGAGCACCACCGAATGAACGGTTAGCAAGTGTACCACCGTATTCACGAGCGAAAGGAACACCCTGAGCAACACACTGGTCAATGATTGAGTTAGACACCTCTGCGAGACGGTAAACGTTAGCCTCACGAGCACGGTAGTCACCACCCTTTACTGTATCATAGAAAAGACGGTAAACAGAGTCACCATCGTTCTGGTAGTTCTTAGCAGCGTTGATACCTCCCTGTGCAGCGATAGAGTGTGCACGACGTGGAGAGTCCTGGATACAGAAGTTGAGCACGTTGAAGCCCATCTCGCCAAGAGAAGCGGCAGCAGATGCACCAGCAAGACCTGTACCTACAACGATAACATCAAGCTTGAGCTTGTTCTTTGGGTTTACCAAGCGCTGGTGAGCCTTATAGTTTGACCACTTCTCAGCTACTGGTCCCTCAGGAATTTTAGAATCTATATTGATTGCCATAATTCTTTAAGCGTTTTGAGTTTAGTTTTTAGATGATTCCAGATAATCCATAATGGATAGTTTTCTCAGGAAAAATCTAATAACCTAAATTTATTTTTGATTAACAACAAACACCGAGGCTGCAAATGTACTTAACTACAACAACTGCAGCAAACATAAGCATAATGATTGTTGAATATATCTGGCTAATAACCTTCCAACGGCAGAACCAGATGTGACCAGACCAACCCATTGTCTGCATTGATGACCACATACCGTGAGTGAGGTGGAACCAAATAGCAAAAAGCCAGATGAGGTAGATAACTACATAAACTGGGTTAGAGAATGTCTCTGTAATCCAGTGCATACCGTCTGTTGCATAGAATGTGTCCATGCCAGGGATAAGCTCAGCAGCCATCATGTTCCACCAGAAGTTCCAGAGGTGGAGCACCATTCCGAGAACGATGACAACACCGAGAGCAAGCATGTTCTGTGAAGCCCACTCAACCTTCTCAGGCTTGTCTGTGATAGCATACTTGTTGTTACCACGTGCCTTGTTGTTCTGAATTGTAAGGATAAATGCATAAACGATGTGAACAACTACAAGTGCAGCGAGTCCGCATGTTGCAGCAACAGCGTACCAGTTAGCACCAAGCATTTCACAAATCATGTTATATGCGTCTCCATTAATAAGTGCAACTACATTCATGCTTGCATGAAATGTAAGGAAGAGGATGAGTGCCATACCAGATACTGCCATGACCACCTTTCTTCCGATTGAAGAGTTACATAACCACATAAAATGTTTGATTTAAAAAATTATTAATAAGATTACTATTTATTCTCAGTTATCGCTTGCGGAGGAGACTCCGCCCAATGTATTTTGCAAAAGTAGTTTTTTATCGTTAAATAAACAAAAAATTGACAAAAAATATGCTGAGGAAAGCGTTATTTCCTCAGCATATCCATAAACTTATCTGTCAATTGTTTTTTTTGCTCGTCACTTAGATGCAGAAAGTCTTCTGCCAAGATGCTTGCGAATGCTTGCTCAGCTTTCACGCGCATTTGTGCTTTTCCTGCTCTGAGACCAGACGAAAGTTCTGTTTTGGGCAGTAACTGCCTATTGAAATTACCGTCAGACACTATGCTTCGCTATTAAGAAAATCAAAGTAAAACAAAATAAAGTATGGAGAAATAAGAAATAAGAATTAAGATATGTCTGAGGCAAGTACATTATATACTGCTGATAAATCTTAATTCTTAACTCTTAACACCATTAGAACATATTGAATCCAAGACGGAAACTGATAACAGGATAGATAGATGACTTTGTCATGAACTTTAGGATTTGTCCTTTATTTCCGCAAAGGTCTTCTTCCTTTAGTTCTACATCCTTGTATTCGCCTTCAATATTTGTACGGCTGTAAACCTTTGGCTTGCCCCAAAAGATTGCTCCTGCCTCAACCATCCAATCAATACCCTTTTCAGAATAAGCCTTGCCATAGCCTAAACCAACGTATGGACGAATAGCTGATGTCTGAATCCAAGAGTCAATCTTACCTTCACTATTAGATAGGAGCGTATAATTACCAACCTTTACGCCATGACAATTTTCATAACCGTATTGATTATAGTTTGAAGAATTAGAAGAGTAATGATTTGTTAAAGCTTCAGCATTGTCCACACTTTCTAATGTAATAACCTTTTCTCCACCGAAATAAGCACCAAGTGTCAGATGAAGTGGGAATGAAGGAGCTGCATAAAAGTCGAACATTAACTTTCCATTAAGGAACTTAGGAGTTGACTTTATATCTATATTCTTAACATCCGCTCCAACTGCATCGACCGCAACAAACACCTGTTGTCTTTCAGACTCAAACCTCTGCCCATCAGCATTATAAGTTGTTCTTTCTGACCTCACGCAATCCAATGGAGATGAAATACCAACAGCTGGCACATAGCTCACACCTGCACGTACCTGAACGTACTTACCGAGTGGCATTGCGAGGTCGAGACCTACACCTGTTGTTCCTGCTGACAATCCTAATGACATGTGGTTAAACATTAAGTCATCATCATCATTCAACAAATAATCCTGAGCGTGTGCTGTTGTTGTTGCAAGAAGAAGCGCAACAATCGTAGATAAAAATTTCATATCTAATGCTTACTATATATTATGAGTGTAAATTTACGAGTGCAAAAATAGAGGTAATTTTCTTCAAATCATAATATTTGTGAAAGTATTTATTGTTTTATGGAAAAAATGGCTTAATTTTGTCTTTAAAAGAAAGGATTTGTAAAATGACTAAAGACGAATTATACATAAGTCGCTGCATACAGCTCGCAAAAAACGGATGGCAAAACAGCCAGCCTAACCCTATGGTCGGGGCGGTGATTGTTCATAATGACAGGATTATTGGTGAAGGCTATCATGTTCGTTGTGGCGAAGGACATGCAGAGGTGAATGCCTGTGCATCTGTTGCACCTGAGAATGAACATCTTTTGACGGAATCAACCATATACGTAAGCCTCGAACCATGCAGCCACTATGGCAAGACTCCACCATGTGCAGAACTGCTTGTGTCAAAGGGTTTCAAGCGATGTGTTGTAGGTTGTCTTGATCCATTTGCACAGGTTCAAGGACGAGGTGTCAAGCGACTTCGTGATGCAGGCATAGAAGTGACGGTAGGAGTGCTTGAAGAGGAATGTAAGGCTCTCAACACTCGCTTCATGACCTACCATGGTAAGCAACGTCCACTCGTCACTCTCAAGTGGGCACAAAGTGCAGACGGATATATAGACGGACACATCTCAACACCTTACACACAGATGGTTTGCCACAAGCGTCGTGCAGAGCATCAGGCAATACTCGTCGGTCATAACACATGGACAACTGACAACCCAGGTCTTGACATACGTGCGTGGGTAGGAAGAAATCCCAAGATTTACGTAGCAGGCAACCATATAACAGACAAGGAACGTGCCAATATAGAAGCCCGCGGCGGTAAGGTCGTTTGTGGAGGCATTGAGGACATTCTCCACACCCTTCACACAGATGGAGTCCAGACGCTTCTCGTTGAAGGGGGATCGCAACTACTCCAATCCTTCATCGACACCCACCTATGGGACTCCGCCTTCGTCGAAATTGGCGACGCCCCAATTCAAGGAAAGGTCAAAGCACCATCACTTCATAACGCCACACTCCTCGAAAGACATTATTACATGGGGCGTATAATAGAAAAGTTCGTTCCTTGACGGAACGAACTTTTTCGTTTTCATTTCACAAAGACTTTTTTGCCGTTGTGAATATATATATACCTTTTTCCGTTGGTTTATCAGGAAGGCGAACGCCATTAAGAGTGAACCATCCCTCACGACCTTGAGTGCTCTCTGTGGGAGAAAAAAAACAACAAGTTATCTCGGTTCTCAGTTATAAAGGCATCTCTGACCATATAGGTCGTATTTGGGGGACCTAACTTTTCGTCACAAATCATAATAATATACGATTGCGGAAAAGGAAATGAAGCCGTAACTTTGCACAAAATTTTTAAGGTAAATGCAAAGTTTAGGAACTCTTACTGCAATAACAACTATTATCGGTAGCCTTATTATCCCTAATGGTAATGAGAATAACGACAGCAACGTAGAAGACGTGGACAGCATAACGCCTACGGTACAGATGGACGAGGTGGAAGTCATCTCCACCGTCAAGGAGAACACCGTAATGCGTCAGTTGCCGTCTGCCGTCAACATGGTTTCACGCCGACAACTCGAAGCCAACAACGTCAACTCCATCAAGGGAGTTGCTACGATGGTACCAAACTTCTTCATGCCCGACTACGGCAGCCGACTCACAAGTGCAATATATATACGTGGAATCGGTTCACGCATCAATACCCCTGCCGTGGGAATGTATGTAGATAACGTACCTTATGTAGATAAGTCAGCCTTCGACTTCAACTTCTTCGACATCGAACGTGTGGATGTGCTACGTGGTCCGCAGGGAACTCTCTATGGCCGTAACGCCATGGGCGGCATCATACGTGTATATACAAAGAATCCATTCTCGTACGAAGGAACGGACGTAAATCTTGGTTACGCCTCTGGCGATGACCACCGCCGTGCAAGTCTCACCCACTACCACCGATGGAGCGACAAGTTCGCCTTCTCTGCAGGAGGCTATTATGAAGGTGGCGACGGATTCTTCCGCAACGACTTCACAGGCAAGAAGTCGGACAAGATGCAGGCAGGCGGAGGTAGAATAAGAGGAATATACAAGCACAGCAACAAGCTGAACTTCGACTTCAACGTCAGCTACGATTACAGCGATGAGGGTGCTTATCCTTATTATTATACGGGAAGCCTCACTGACCCGACATACATGACAGAGAGTATCGACAAGATAACCAACAACCGTGAGAGTAAGTACCGCCGTGGTATGCTCAATGCAGGTGTGAACGTAGAATACAAGGCACCACGATTCGTGATGAATGCCATCACAGGTTATCAGTACCTCAACGACCGTATGTTCATGGATCAGGATTTCCTCTCAACGGACATCTACATCCTTGAACAGAAGCAACGCATCAACACAATATCCGAGGAGATAACCTTCAAGGATAGGAACAATGACGGACGCTGGCACTGGGTGAGCGGCATCAACGCCATGTATCAGACACTCCACACAGAGGCACCCGTCACATTCTACAGCGATGGCCTCCGTTGGCTCGAAGGCAACATCAACAGCAATATGCCAGACATCCAAAACAATGAGAAGATGTCTGTAATGAAAGGAATGGGCTTCACAAGCATGGGAGTAAACTTCCGTGGTGATGAACTACGAATGAGTGGCGAGTACGACACACCTACACTCAGCCTTGCTCTCTTCCATCAATCCATTTTCGACATTACCGACCACCTCTCACTCACAGCAGGACTACGAGTTGGCTATGACATGATGAAGGCTGATTTCTATTCACCAGCCAACGTAGATTATGGATTCTCAATGCCAAACACCATGTTTGACTACATGAACCTTGACATTCAGAATCTAACAAGCAGCATCCTATACGACGGCACACTCAAGAATAACCATTCAGTTGTCTTGCCTAAGTTTGCCGTGAAGTACGACCTCGGTAAGCACGGAAACATCTACGCTTCCGCCTCAATGGGTCAGCGTGCAGGAGGCTACAATCTCCAGATGTTCAGCGACCTCTTGCAAGGTAAGTTGAGAGTAGATATGATGGACGGCATAAAGGAAGGTGTGGTGAATTACCTTACAGACCTCCGCAAGGAAAAGCCAAACATGCCTGACTTTGTACCAGGTTTCGTCAAGGATAAGATGGACGAGAACATGCCACAGTTCCAAACTCCAGCAGCAGAGCAGATTATGTATAAGCCAGAATACTCATGGAACTACGAACTGGGCACGCACCTCAACCTTGCAGAGCGCAAGCTTCAACTTGATGCCGCCATGTTCCTCATCGACGTGCGCGACCAACAGATTGCACGTTTCGCTCCTTCAGGACTCGGCAGAATGATGGTCAACGCAGGCAAGAGCCGTAGCTACGGTGCAGAACTCACAGCACTCTGGCGACCAAACGCACACTGGGCATTCATGACCAACTACGGATTCACACATGCCAAGTTCACAGAATACAATGCTGGCGATGGAGCTGACTATACAGGTAACTACGTTCCTTTTGTCCCTAAGCACACTCTCCACGTGGATGCCTCACACACATGGCTCATCTCCGAGACAAGATGGTTGCGCACCATCTCCCTTGGTGCCAACTGCCGCATGGCAGGACCTGTATATTGGACAGAAGCCAACGATGCACGACAGGACACATATTACACCCTCGGTGCACGCCTTGCCTTCGAGACGGAACACGCCACCATCCAGCTATGGGGCAAGAACCTCACTGACCAGAAGTACAACACATTCTACTTCATCAGCGTAAACCGTGGCTACGAACAACATTGCAAGCCAATACAGTTCGGAGCAGACATAAAAGTTAAATTCTAATAAATGCCCTTTACCCGTAAGGCCGCCCCCTTTGGGGGTTGGGGGGCTTATAATAAATAAAATATGAAGAAATTATTTACATTTATCGTTGCAGCAACAGCAACAATCTCAGCAATGGCACAGCATAGTGCAGCCATGACATTCGTAGGCAAGTCCAACTTCTATGTCACAATGGGTGGACAGAAGATGGGCGAGACAAACATGCCATCCGATACAATCATCTACAGCGGTGCCGACTTCATTATCCCAAGCATGAACTACAATGGTTCAGTCATTCCTTCATTCACAATCAAGGGAACAACATTCTCTGGCGGTATGAACGGAGTCACTTGGGCTGACCAGACATTCGAAACAACAGTCACAGTAGATGGAACAGAAAAGACTATCAAGGGTTCATCACTCACAGGTACATACACACGTGCCAACAATATCCATAAGGTAGTACTCAGCATCACATTCACATACGGCAACATGCCAATGCCACTCACTTACAACATCGAGTCATACTATGTCAAGTCATATACTGACGCTCTCGACGTAGAAGTTAAGAGCATCGCTACATACCCTGCCGACGAGAAGGTAACATACAACGTCCGCACATACGAGGAGGATGGCAAGGTAAAGCTTGATGTTGCCGTTCCTTCTTACACACTCAAGAACACTTTGATGGGCGACCTCAACGTAGGCACATACACAGTCAAGGGACTTGAATACAACGAGGAGAAAGGTGGCTACTACCGCAACTATGCCAACGATGGTCTCACAATGCAGTTCTCATCATCAGGCTCAATAGCTTCAGGCGAGTATGCCCTCAGCGCAGGCGACAATGGCACAAACATTCAGGACATCCTCGTTACACTTAACGACAAGAATGCAGTAACATCAATCCTCAACCAGTTCAAGGTAGGCAAGATGCCATTCCAGATTGTATCTACATTCCCTGGCACACTCGTTCCTACTGCCATCGCTGACGTGAAGGCAGACAACAACAATGCCTCTGCCATCTACAACCTCAACGGACAGGTCGTAAAGGCTATGAAGAAGGGCAACCTCTACATCGTCAACGGCAAGAAGTACTTCTGCAAATAGCCACATAAACACATACATAAATGTCAAAGGAGGAAGCCTCGCATCATGCGTTGCTTCCTCCTTTTTCGTATCACGGAAAACCATCCACACATATAGCCAAAGAGCTAAAGTATGCCACTTCCGCATCGTAAACATGATAGTTACGAAGCGTAAAGTTGTATGATTTTATAAGATAAATAACATAAAACTAGCGGTGCTGCATCACACAAGGCAATACAGCACCACAAAATAAGTTTCTATAAGCCATTAGAGAGTTTTAAGCTATGCATATACCCAGCAAAAAGCAACCCCGGACCTAAAACCACCAGCAATGCCAAAATAAGACAGATCCATCTTTTATCCAATTTGTATTTCTGCATTATTGGCTTTGCATTATTTATAAAATTTGTCCTTTTACCAAAGAACCAAAAAATAAAAAAAGCAGAAAGTACCAATATTATCCAATACCAATATTTTGCCCCTGCAATTGAAGAAAATGAAACGCCAAACCATAATAACAGTTTAACCAAACCAAACATAAATGTCATTGCAAAAGAAATAGACAAAGCAATCTTTGCCCCAAATATGTCATTTTCTTCGCAAACACTTTCAAACCTTCCGCGATACATGATATACAGTAACAAATCAAATACAATCATATGATTTATAGTATTTATAACACAATTCATTCAAAGTGACTTTTGAGGCAGGAGTCCCATAGTAAACCACCAGCAAAACAAGCTGCTGCTGTAACAGGTCCTCCAGCCATAGCACCGATCGACAAGCCAAGACTTACACAATTATTTACTGTAAAACCAGTTTGTGATATCTCATAAAAGCTACATGCTATACCTATGCCACCTAAAGCATTACCAACTCTTCCTAAAGTTTTTGCAGCCCGTTGTGCATATTCCATAGAATATCTTATGCCAGCAGCTCCTTTAACGATATATTTCCCATTGACTTTTCTAAGCACCTCTGGTCCATAATGTTTACCACTAGCTGTTGTCCAATATGGTCTTACTTGACCTGCAACTTTTTCACAATGGTATCTATTATAAGAAGCTCTAGAAACAGCAAATCCAACAATAGAAGCCCCATAATTAGTAGCAGAAGCCAATCTCGACCATACGGAACTCTTTGCATTTGCATACCTCTCCGACATCAAATTCTCACTATTCTTCTGTCTTTCCGTATATGGGGCAAATGGATATGGCTCTTGTTCACAATTTTCATCGTATTCTACTTGAACGTCATCGTCATGCATCGCATGATTAAACGTAGAAATAACCAATGCTCGTGCACATCCTCCCCAGAAATTACTACCTGTTGCAACAGCAGTTCCACCTCCCACAAGAGCAGAAGATGCATGCATACTCAATGTACGAAGGAACTTGCTTGGAATCTTCCCTGCAAGCTTTCCCATGCCGATACTTGCACCACTTGCTGCAAAACTTGACAAAGAGCTTACTGCGAATGAGCTAAAAGAGAATCAGTTACCTTGAAATATGCAGATATTTCAGCAACTATTTTAGCTGCTGAAGCACAATTTTTCAAGATGTTTGAGTGTTTATTATTCATTATAAGAGTTATGTTTTGGGTTATGTCACAACCTGCGATTTCATCACATAATGGACATGGGTTAAAATTTCGGGTGCAAAGATATGCCAAATTTACAAAACAACAAGCGATAATGCATAAAAAGTGACAAATCCTTGACTGCAATCAAAAACTTTCAAATGAAATTTCAGGTTACCTCTTTTACAAAAAACGTACATTTACAAACGGTATTGCACATCAAACCACATTACCCATATTGTATGTAAAGTAAAAGTATAAGAATAAAGGCAACGTTCCTGATAGATTTAACACTTTTATGTTAAAGGTTTAACATTTTAATTCACCTTGTAAGAATACGAACGATACTGAAAGAAGGCATGACAATACAAAAAATCATTCGATGATGATGCGTGGATTTCACGTCACTTCTCCGTTTTGAGTCCGAAGATCCTCCCAAGTAAGTCCTTTCTGACTCCTCTGTTCCTTCGATGTGACTACAGAGAATGTCCACCGCATCTCCACCGCATCTCCACCGAATGTCCACCGTTTCGGTGGACATTCGGTGGACATACAATGGACATCCGATGGTGATAATACGGAGACAGATCGGAGGATCTACGGAGGCAGAGTGGAGGCACAATGGAGAATGAAAGAAACAATGTCTGACTGAATGCGGAGCGAATGTCAAATACAAGAGATAAAATATATGATTATAAAATTATCAACTAAGTAAAGAAAACAAGAAAAGACAAGGGAATTGGGCAGAACAATACTTGGAGGTAAAAACGCCCTTGTACGATACGAAAAGTAATAAACAAAAAAGAACCCGTCTAAAATAAGACAGGTTCTTGTAAACTTTCTATTATTATTGTTTTTAATCTGCTTGTTCCGTATGGAACTACTATCAGTCGATTTCCTCGTCTGGGATGATTTCACCCTTTGACTTTGGAATGGTTGTTTCCTCTGTATAAACCACGTTGATAGGAACTTGTTTCTTGATGCTCTGGTCAAGTGAGATGAGTGTCTCGGTAGAATCGACACCATGAATACCCTGAATCTTACGGTTGAGGAGGTCCATAAGCTGTTCGTTGTCGCGTGCATAGAGCTTTACGAGCATAGTGTAAGGACCTGTTGTGTAGTGACATTCCACGATTTCAGGTACTTGTCTCAATTCTTCAACTACCTGTGCATACATAGAACCCTTCTCAAGCTTTATACCTACGTAGGTACAAGTCTTGTAACCTAAGCTCTTTGGGTTCACATGGTATCCAGATCCTGTGATTACGTTCATATCAACGAGTCGCTGTACACGCTGATGAATAGCTGCACGTGACACGCCACATACTGCTGCGACATCCTTGAATGGGATTCGTGCGTTGGCAGAGATAATTTCCATTATCTGCTTGTCAAGTTTGTCTATTTTTTCCATTTTTGTTTGGCTATATTATCAATTTGTAAGCAAAAGTATAAATTTTATTTTATATAACAAACAAAATACGCATTAAAATTACCAAGAGTAATAAAAATAGCTAATTATGCCATAAAAAGAAAAATGACAAGTCACGAGACTTGTCATTTTTCCTTTTTTACGGTTGTATGGTTGTGATTAATCATTATTACTTCGTGATTTCGAGAAGCTCGACCGTGAAGATGAGGGCTGAGAAAGGCTTGATGTTATTACCTGCGCCATTCTCACCATATCCGAGGTTGTATGGGATGTAAAGTTCCCACTTAGCGCCAACAGGCATCATAGTAAGAGCTTCTGTCCATCCCTTGATTACCTGACTTGGACGGAATGTGTTTGGCTCGCCACGCTTGTATGAGCTGTCGAAAACAGTACCATCAATGAGACGACCCTCGTAGTTGACCTTTACATTATCGTTTCTTCCAGCACGTGCGCTCTTCTCGTCACCCTTTACGAGGACCTTGTACTGGAGTCCGCTTGGGAGAGTTACGACACCTTCCTTTGTCTTGTTCTCTGCAAGGAACTTCTCGCCTGCACGCTTAAGTTCGCCGTACTTCTTCTCATTGAGTTCAGCCTTACGCTTTGTCATTACCTCGTTGAGTTTATTGCCAGCATCCTCAGGAGTGATGTCTGCGCCTTCAAAGAGTGATTCGAGCATGGCGTTAGCCATTATCTTTCTGTCGATAAGCTTGCCATCCTCATCGTAGTAGTCCTTAGAAAAACGTGTGACCATCTGGCACAACTGGTTACCAATCTCCCAACCTGAGTTGATGGCATGAGTCTTCTGGTCGCTGTCATCTGTATTGACACGGTTGAGTACTCCCTCTGCAAAGAGGTTGAGGTATGTAGAGTCAACCTTGAGGTTGTTTAATACGTGCTGCTTGAGGCCTCTTGATGTTGCGATACCATAGATGTATGCAACAGAGTCGTCAGGCGTTACAAGGTCTGGCACAGATATTGTGACAACCTTGCCGTTCTTCTGAGTCTCGATAAACTCTTTGAGTTCCTGTGCCTGTTTAGCCTTGAACTCCTTAAGTTCCTGTGCCTGCTTAGCCTTTGCTACCTTAGCGGCAGCCTTAGCAGCTGCAATGCTGTCCTTTGCTGACACCTGCGCATTTGCTACTGCTGAGGAAAATGCTATAAGTGAGAGAATTAATGCTTTTTTCATTGATTATTGATTTTTATTAAGTTTCAAAAGTTAACATTCAACTTTTACTTGTAGTTAAGTTGAAGTTAAAAAGGAGTTATATAGGAAGTTAAAAAGACGTTTGACTGTACGCAAATTAGTTCGCAAAAACATTTGTCTTTTTAACTCCACTTTAACTTCATTTTAACTACGATTTAACTACACACAAGTTAAGCGTTAGCTGTACTTACAAAACTTGAATTAGTGAAAGTTAAATTGCCATTCAGAGATAATAGCTCCGAATGGCAATTATATATTATGTATCAAGTAAGTGCTTACTTAAGAACCTCGATTGTGAATACGAGTGTAGAGAATGGCTTGATCTGACCCATGTTCTTTGAACCGTAACCGAGTTCCTGTGGAATAGTAACCTCCCACTTTGAACCAGCTGGCATCATCTTGAGAGCCTCAATCCAACCCTCGATAACACGTGGATACTTCATATCAACTTCGAATGGCTCGTTTTCGCGGTTAGCTGTTGAATCGAATACTGTACCGTCGATGAGCTTACCCTCATAGAGAACCTTAACCTTGCTTGTATCTGTTGGGAGAGCACCTGTACCCTCTACGAGTACCTTGTACTGAAGACCAGACTTAGTAACCTGAACGCCTTCCTTCTTCTTGTTCTCTTCGAGATACTTGATACCAGCAGCCTTGTTGTCACCATACTTCTTCTCGAGGTTAGCAGTCTGGATTGGCTCGAGGAGTGCGTTGAACTGTGTCATAGCCTCTTCAGATGTCATAGGAGCAGTACCCTTGAGACCGTCGATGAAACCTGCGAGGAGGTTGTTGACATTAACTGTCTTAGTAGAGTCGCCATCGTAAATCTCGTTAGAGAGACCCTTAGCCATCTGCTGAATCTGCTTACCTACCTCAAGACCCTTCATGTATGCGTCCTTCTTAGGGTCAGCCTCGTTGACTGCGCCTTCCTTCATACCCTTGATGAACTCATCAAGATAAGTTGAATCTACACCAAGCTGCATAGACATATACTGCTTAAGACCCTGTGACTGTGCTACACCGAGGTCGTAAGTGATTGAATCAACACCTTCCTTGAGGTCAGCCTTACCACTGTTTGAGCAGGCTGTGAATGACATGGCAGCAGATACTACGGCTGCCATCATAACGATTTTCTTCATTTTGGTTTATTTATGTTAGTTAAAATTTAGTTCGTGAGTTTTTGAGTTTATAAGTTTTTTAGTTCTCACGTTGTCTTGTGGTTCACAAAACCTTTAGACACATAAAACTTATAGTCACAAATTCGGCACAAAGTTAATCATAATATTATAAAGGTAAGGATTTAGAATGCTAAAAAATGCTAAATACGTTTTTATTCAACTTTATTCGTGCTCCTCCGAGGGTGGTAACGACACCTTTTTCTTCAAGTTCAAAGATTATTGCACTCACCGTTCCATATCCAAGACCCGTTTCGTTCACAACAAGGTTAATGGACTTGTCATCAAAACCTTTGAGGCAGTCCACTATCTTCTGTTCATCTTCAGTAAGCGCAGGCATTGTACTTGCAAAAAGGTCTTGCTGAACAGGTTTAGGAGCACACCATCCCATTGTCTTTACAAGTTCCTCGGCACTAATAAGAAGCTGTGCCTTGTTCTCTGCAATAAACTTGTTACATCCCGCACTACTCTCGTCGGATATCCTTCCAGGGAAGGCAAACACGTCTCGATTGTAGGCATTGGCAAGGTTTGCCGTCACGAGTGAACCGCCATGACTTCCACTCTCCACCACGATGGTGCAATCGCTTATGCCTGCAACAATCCTGTTTCGCTTCAGGAAGTTGGACTTTTCTATCTTCGTGTTATGAATATACTCCGTCAGAATTCCTCCCTTGGCAATCATCTTACTTGCCGTCTCACGATGAACACTCGGATAGATTTTCTCAAGACCGTGAGCCACGACTCCTATTGTACTCATATCGTTGGCTAAAGCCGCACGATGCGAATGGATATCTATTCCGTAGGCAAGACCGCTGACGATTATGGCATCAGGAACAAGAGCCTTGAGGTCGGCAACGAAAGACTTGCAGAGTTCCTTACCATACTGGCTACAGTTTCTTGTACCCACCATACTGATGATATGTTTTGCGTTGAGGTCAGCGTTGCCACAATAATAGAGTATGATAGGAGCATCATCACAGTTCAGCAACCTCTGAGGGTAAGCCTCATCATTCATGCACAGAGGTTTGATGTTCTTCTGCTCAATGAATTCCACCTCCTGTTCCGCAATGCGAAATGCACTATCCACATTCTTTAGCGACTCTGAAAGCAGCAGAGTTGCATCGGGAATAACATCCTTGATGTTATTCCTGTTTTCCATAACGGCAGTTGCAGAACCAAGTGTATCGTACAGGTACTTTGCACTTATGGCCCCGATATTCGCAATCTGTGTTAGTACTATGGCATTGAAGATTTCTTGCATGGGTATTGAGATATTTCAAATCTCAAATCTATAATTTATGCTTCCGGAACAAAGCGTTCGGGACGCATAAATTATAAATGATAAACTTGAGATTCTATTTATTATTCCTCAAAGAATGGAGCGAACTTCTCGTTGAGTTCCTCACAATCGGAGAGACGACCGTTGACGAGGCATACACTATCTACTTCGGCACGGATGCTGAGTTTCTCATCAGGAAGACGATAAATGTCCTGAAGGAACTTGTACTTGATACCGTCCTTCTTGATTCGTATTCTTGTCACATATTCGTCGCCACTCTTGAGTGGAACCTTGAACTGCATGGTGAGGCGTGCAACCACGGCATCTGTTCCCTTTTCGTGAAGTTCAGCAAAACTGATATTGTGGGCGAGAAGGAACTCGTGACGTGCATGTTCGAGATAATGCTGGTAGTTGGCGTTGTTTACAATACCTTGAAGATCGCACTCATAGTCGCGCACCTTGTCCTTTAATTCGTAGATATAATTAGCCATAAATATTAAAGTTTTGTGCAAAGATAGGATAATTTGGAGTATGTAGCATGAATAATGCGGATTTTTTCGTAACTTTGCGCAATCTTTTTAAGTATTAAGGTTCTACGAAAATCGCAGCCGTGTCTGCTGTAACGCTTTTCTTAGAACGAAAATTTAGAAAATTAAAGAAAATTGTTTCTTATATTTTCTAATAAAACTTAACACTACAGACGAAAATGACAGAATACAGAATAAGGAACAATAAATTTTCTTTAATTTTCTAAATTTTCGTTTACATATCAAGATAATAAACAAAAAAAATAACGATAATATACACAATGGATAAACTTAGTTACGCTCTTGGCCTTGGAATTGGCCAGCAGCTCAAACAGATGGGTCTTAAGGACGTTCTTAAGGTTGAGGATTTCTCACAGTCAATAATCGATGTTCTCACAGATGCAGACCTCAAGGTGTCACACGCAGAGGGACAGAAGATTGTAAACGATTTCTTCCAGAAACTGGAGGACGTAAAGCGTGCCGAGGCAGCAGAGGCTGGCAAGGCTGCAAAGGCTGACGGCGAGAAGTTCCTTGCAGAGAACGCAAAGAAGGCTGGCGTCATCACAACAGCAAGCGGTCTTCAGTACGAGGTACTCACAGAGGGTACAGGCAAGAAGCCAAAGGCAACAGACAAGGTACGTTGCCACTATGAGGGTCGCCTTATTGACGGTACAGTATTCGATTCATCTTATCAGCGTAATGAGCCAGCAGACTTCGGACTTCAGCAGGTTATCGCTGGTTGGACAGAGGGTGTTCAGCTCATGGCAGAGGGTGCTAAGTATCGTTTCTACATTCCTTACATGCTCGCATACGGCGAGGGTGGCGCAGGTGCTCTCATCCCACCATTCTCTGCTCTCATCTTTGACGTAGAGCTTATTAAGGTACTTTAAGCCCCCTTACCCCCGAAGGGGGCAGCCTCCGGTTCATGCTGTTCATGATGCGTCTGCATCATCTTGAAACAGAAAGCCGAAGGTCATGCTTGTCGGGGAATAAATACGTTAATAACATCCACCTCCCTTGGTCCGGATGGCCGCCCCCTTCGGGGGCTGGGGGGCATTAATATGGAACAGAAAATCATATCAGGAGTACAGGCAGCAGTCAAGGCGCTCTATGGTCTTGATGCTGACGCTTCACAGGTTCAGCTCCAGAAGACAAAGGCTGAGTTTGAGGGTCACCTCACAGTCGTTGTATTCCCATTTGTCAAGGCAGCACGCAAGTCACCTGAGCAGGTAGGTCAGGAGATAGGTCAGTATCTCTTAGACAACGCTTCAGATGTTGTTGCCAAGTTCAATGTGGTTAAGGGATTCCTTAACCTCGTCATCAGCGATGCACAGTGGATTAACCTCCTCAACGAGATTAACGCTGACGACAAGTTCGGATTTACTCAGGCAACTGACAAGTCACCACTCGTGATGATTGAGTACAGTTCGCCTAACACAAATAAGCCACTCCACCTCGGTCACGTGCGTAACAACCTCCTCGGTGCAGCTCTTGCACGTATCGTAGAGGCTAACGGTAACAAGGTCGTAAAGACAAACATCGTAAACGACCGTGGTATTCACATCTGCAAGTCGATGCTCGCATGGCTCAAGTACGGCAACGGTGAGACACCTGAGACTTCAGGTAAGAAGGGTGACCACCTCATCGGTGACTACTACGTGGCATTCGACAAGCACTACAAGGCTGAGTGCGACGAACTCGCTAAGAAGTATGTAGCCGAAGGCATGGCTGAGGAAGAGGCTAAGGAAAAGGCTAAACAGGAAGCACCACTCATCAAAGAGGCACACGAGATGCTCGTGAAGTGGGAGAACAACGACCCTGAGGTTCGTGCTCTCTGGCGCAAGATGAACGAGTGGGTTTACGCAGGATTTGACGAGACTTACAAGATGATGGGTGTAAGCTTCGACAAGATATACTACGAGTCTGAGACTTATCTCGAAGGTAAGGAGAAGGTGATGGAAGGACTTGAGAAAGGATTCTTCTACCGCCGTCCAGACAACTCTGTATGGGCAGACCTTACAGCTGAAGGACTTGACGAGAAGCTTCTCCTCCGTTCAGACGGTACTTCTGTCTATATGACTCAGGACATCGGTACAGCTAAGCTCCGTTTCCAGGACTTCCCTATCGACAAGATGATTTATGTCGTAGGTAATGAGCAGAACTACCACTTCCAGGTACTCTCTATCCTCCTCGACAAACTCGGATTCAAGTGGGGTAAGGACCTCGTTCACTTCTCTTACGGAATGGTTGAACTTCCTAACGGAAAGATGAAGTCACGCGAAGGAACAGTCGTAGATGCTGACGACCTTATGGCAGCAATGATTAGCGACGCCTATACAGCAAGTGCCGACAAGCTCAAGAAGGCAGAGATGTCTGAGGAAGAGGCACGTGAGGTAGCACGCAAGGTAGGACTTGGTGCGTTGAAGTATTTCATCCTCAAGGTTGACGCACGTAAGAACATGCTCTTCAACCCAGAGGAGTCAATCGACTTCAATGGTAACACAGGTCCATTCATCCAATATACATACGCTCGTATCCAGAGTATTCTCCGCAAGGCTAAGGAGCAGAACATCACTATTCCTGCTGTTCTTCCTGCCAATGTCGAGATATCTGTCAAGGAGACTGAACTCATCCAGAAGCTTAACGCATTCGGTGCTGCCGTTCGTCAGGCAGGAACAGACTACAGTCCATCTGGAATCTGTAACTACTGCTATGAGCTTACTAAGGAGTTCAACCAGTTCTACCACGACTTCACAATCCTTGGTGAGACTAACGAAAACAAGAAGGTGTTCCGTCTTGTCCTTGCACAGGCAGTTGCTAAGGTTGTAAGCCTCGGTATGGGACTCCTCGGCATTGAGATGCCTGAAAGAATGTAATCACATTTTTCTTGATCCAACAATGGCAAAACAGAAATTCTATGTGGTGTGGGATGGAGTAGAAGATGGTGTCTATACATCCTGGGAAGCATGTCAGGAAGCTGTCAAAGGTTTCTCCAATGCCAAGTTCAAGTCATTCAAGACTGAGGCTGAAGCAGAAGAAGCGTTTGCTCTTGGCTACGACGCATGGAAAGATATAGAAAAGCAGAAGGAGACCGCCGTGTCTTCTTCTGCTTCTTGTTCTGAATCTGACGATATGTACACACCATCAGCCTCATCCGCACAGACAGCTCCTTCACAGTCATCACGTCCACAGGTAAACGCATCAGCCCTTCCACAGGGAGCTATAAACAACTCCATAGCCGTAGATGCAGCTTGTAGTGGTAATCCTGGAAAGATGGAGTACCGTGGTGTCTATCTACGTACAGGTAAGGAGATATTCCACTTCGGTCCTGTCTTCGGCACAAATAACATAGGTGAGTTCCTTGCCATTGTCCACGGACTTGCCCTGCTCAAGCAGAAGGGACTTGACGACATGCCTATCTACAGCGACAGCGTCAATGCCCAACTTTGGGTGCGCAAGAAGAAGTGCAAGACCACTCTTGAGCGTAATGAAAAGACTGAGCAGCTCTACCAGTTGATTGAACGTGCCGAGAACTGGCTCAAGAACAACACCTACCACAATCCTATCATCAAGTGGCCAACCGAGCAATGGGGTGAAATCCCTGCTGACTTCGGAAGGAAGTAAAGGAAAGTCTTTTTTCTATAACAAAGATAAAAAATACGTGCAAATATTTGGTAATATGGAAATTTGTGCATAGCTTTACAACGTTAATAACATGACTTCCTCATCCTATAGTGTTTTGCATAATATCGGACTGTAGTTTATACATTCGAGCGTCACATAATGCCAAATTGTGTTTCATATTCGCAATATTCTTTCATATCTACACTTTTTTTCTTGTTTTTGAACATTTTTTTCTTTTGTCAATACTTATCACACATTAAACACGTATTTTTGCCCCACGAGATTATTCGGATAAAATCAAACTAACCATTTTACAAACAACAATCAGGATAACGCATTTTCCACAACAAAATATTATACTTTCTCTGAAAAGAGAAGTAACTTTAACACAATAGGGGTACACATAAACTATTCGAAAGAATATATTAACACTAACATTAAAAACTTTACAGTTATGAAAAAAACAGGATTTCTATTGGGAGTATTAGCATTTTTTTCTTCCCTCAGTTTTATCGCTTGTAGCGACAAAGACAGTGACGGCGGAGGAGCAGAAGTCGTCAACGGCAAAGTAGATGACGGAACATTTACCAGAGCAAGCTTGACAGGAGTGGTTCACAGCAGCAACGGAGGCGTTCTGAAAGATGCCACTGTCACAAACGGAACTCAGACAACCACAACCGATGCAAACGGTGTCTTCAGTTTCGACAAGGTGAATATGGTAAAAGGCCGTGCCGTACTGAAGATTACCAAGACTGGATACATCGACATCGTACGTACAACTACTGATGCAGACGGTGAATTTCTTGACATAGTAATGATAAGCGAGCAAAGCGGCAGTACAACAAGCCAGACATTCAGTTCAGGTACAACAGCTACCATGAATGTGTATGACCAGGCAGGTTCTGGCACAGCCATGAAAGTAGAGTTGCCTGCCGGATACAAGAACGCATCAACAGGAGAGACATACACAGGACAAGTAAATGCAAACATGGTCTATCTTGATCCTGACTCTAAGGACTTCTCAGCATCAATGCCTGGAGGCGACCTTGCTGCTGTACGGTTAGACGGAAGTGAGGCACAGCTCGTGTCATACGGTATGGTCAAAGTAGAACTTACCGGCAAAAATGGAGAAAAGCTGCAGCTTGCCGACGGTGACGAAGCAACCGTGACATTCTCAATCCCTACGACTCTTGCAGGCAACACGCCAGCTATCATTCCATTATGGAGCTTCAACGAGACAACAGGACTCTGGGAAGAAGAAGGTGAGGCAACTCTCCAAGGCGATGTGTATATAGGAAAAGTCAAGCATTTCTCATGGTGGAACCTTGATTATCCTTACTCACGAGCAGAACTTAAGGTGACAGTAAAAGACACCAAGGGAAAGGTTCTGCCTTACGTAACCGTGGATGTTGACGGACAAAGGACACTATGCACAAAGACTGACGGAACAGCTACTTGCTATGTACCTTCATCAACACAAATGACAGTTACAGTACATCCTGAAGCCTACGGCAATTATTCACCTCAGGTGAAAGAGACCGTAGATCCACTTGAAGCAGGTACAGTCAAGGAACTGACGATTACTCTCCCTGCAATGCGCACAATCAGCGGTAAGGCTACAAACAAGAGCTCAAACAACAAGATTGTAAGCGTATATATAGAGTACGATAACCAGTACACAGAAAAGGTCATTTCCGATATCTTCGGAAAATACAACATCGTAGCACCATTCAATTATAAGGGCAAAGCAAAAATATACGCAAGGAATGCCGAAGGAAAGACTCTCAGCAAGAGCATCGAAATCGCAAATGACGATCTTGTTGTCAACTTTGAGTTTGAATCCACAACAGACACCAAGGGTAGCGGTACAATTTCAGTTCTCAACAGTACGGGCGACGATGTCACATTCTATCTTGACGAAATATCCGCAGGTCTTACAGACGGAGTCAGCATTAATGACAGCATTCTCACATTGTGCATATACAAGGCGGATAAGGATCCAGAAAACTTCAATATGGAGATGTTGACTCTTACTATCAACAACTACGACAAGTCTGTTTCCAAATACACAAATGTACCATTCAATTACATGATTGAAGGTAACGAAACAGGATACACCGGAATATGGAGCGAAGAAGCCGAAGTTACAGTCACAGTATCTGGCGACATGTACACATTCAAGATTGCCAAGTCACCATGTAATTGTGGAGGTTCAAACTTCAACTACGACGAAGAATATACACTGAAGGCAGAAATAGTGGCACCATTAAGCATCAAATCACACACGGTTCAAAATGCCACACAAAATGACAATCTGTTCCCAAGCTTCATGCCTTACATAAGCGGTAAGTCATTCAAAGCTATGATTATCGACAAATGTAGCTATGCAGGAAAGGGCGGATGTGCATACTATCAGGATCCTACACTTACTAAGGATGATTACGACAAACTGGTGACAACAGCAAAGAAGACATTTGGCGATCCTGTACATACAGAAGTACCAGATCCAGAACAACCATGGTACGGTAATATCTACTCAAGCTATTTCTTCAAGGACAAAAAACTGCTTTTCATCCAGTACGATCCTGATTATGTTCCATCATCAGAGCAATACTATCATGGACATGAGCAGCAGACAGCATTCGAAGAGGATGGCGTTATTACCGTAGTAGCCATAGAGAACTTCACTGCTGACTACACTGTATTATTCGACGATAGTCAATATGCCCGAATCAGAAATAAAGCCAGAATTCGTGAGCGCAAATAGAACATAACTTTTTTTCATAAAATAAACATAGAGAGTGTATCTAAAGCATTAAGCTGCTGAAGATACACTCTCGTTTATTTCAATCATTATCCTTTACCAAAGAGATGTTGCGGATGAGTCCTTCGTACTTGGCACGCTTGACGGCTGAACCCTTGAAGAGGGTGCGGTACTGTTCCACGGTGAGACTCTTCCAGTCGGAAGGACGCATGCTGAGGAATGCCTCGGTAGGCGTGAACTCCTTGATGTGTGTAGGCTGTGCAAAGCGATTATGAGGGCAGGCAAGCTGACAACGGTCACAACCATAGACGTAAGGAAGGGTTGTGAGTTCTGAGTCATGAGTTATGTGCTGGTCAATGTCGCCACGATGCTCAATAGTAAGGTAGCTGAGACAGCGATTGGCATTGATGGTGTAAGGCGTCTCGAGCGCATGAGTCGGACAGGCATCAATGCACCTTGTACACGTACCGCAATGTGACGGCATAGGCGCGTCATATTCAAGCTCGATGTCAACTATGAGTTCGGCAAGGAAGAAGAACGAACCAGAATGAGGGATGATGAGGTTGGTATTCTTGCCAATCCATCCGAGTCCAGCCTTCCATGCCCAATAGCGGTCGAGCATAGGTACGGTATCTACACATGGTTTTGTGACAACTGGTGTTCCTGCCATCTCCTGTATGCATGAAGACAGTTGGAAGAGCTTTGACTTAATTACATCATGGTAGTCTTGTCCATAGGCATAGTACGCAAACTGATACTGGTCATCACCGAGCTTGCGTTCAGGGTAGTAGTTGAGGGCAAGAGAGATGATACTCTTAGCCTCTGGCATGAGCAGCAGAGGGTTAAGTCTCTTTTCAAGATTATTCTGCAAATAAGCCATGTCCGCATTCTTACCCTCGTCAATCCACTTGCGATAGTTGTCTGCCACCTTTGCCTCCACAGGTTCTGCCTTGGCTATGCCACAAGCCGAAAAGCCGAGACGCTGTGCCTCGGTCTTAATCTCCCGTGTGATTTCAGAAATAACCATGTACCTATACTTATTTTTTCGCAAAATTAAAAAAAGTTCTTGAAAAATTGATAACGTATCACATGTTTTGTTTACCTTTGCGACTATAAACTAAGCAACCATAAAAACAATAATTATGCGTAATTACCTTTTAAACGGAGCGATCGTCCTTACGATGGCCGTTGCTGTTGCAGGATGTGACAGCAAAAACGATGAGACAACTAACAGTTCTAACCTTCCATTGACAAACGAAGACAATGAACGTAAAGTAATCAACTTGACTTTGGAGGAAAACGACCTTGTAAAAGGTAGCGGTGACTTTGCCTTTGAACTCTTCCGCAAGGTATCATCAGACAAGAGTGAAATCATTTCCCCTATCAGTGTTACATACGCATTGGGTATGCTCAACAATGGAGCAACTGGTGAGACGCAGGAACAAATCAACAAGGTACTCGGCTTTGGTGACAAGGGTGCAGACGGCATCAACGCTTTCTGCAAGAAGATGCTCACAGAAGCACCTGTTCTTGACAAGTTGACAAAGGTTTCTATTGCCAACAATATCTTCATGAACAATGGTTACAAGTTGAATTCTGACTTCGTAGCCAAGGCAAAGAGCTTCTACAATGCCACACCAGAGACACGTGACTTCCACGACGGAAAGACAATGGATGTCATCAACAAATGGGCAAGTGACAATACGAACAACATGATTGAAAAGGTTCTTGACAATAAATCATTCAATCCTGATGCTGTCAGCTATCTGTTGAACGCAATATACTTCAAGGGAGAATGGGCAGAGGGCTACAAGTTTGACAAGAATGAAACCAAAGACGAAACATTCTACAGCTACAATGGCAACAAGACCGTGGCTATGATGCACCAGAACAAAAAGAGAATGTATGGTGAAACAGACGACTGTAAGATATTAAGCCTTACATTTGGTAATGAAGCATACGCTATTGATTTCTTCCTGCCTAATGAAGGAAAGACAATCCAGGACGTATTGAGTTCACTTACTTATGACAAGTGGCAGAGTTATTACGATTATGACAGACAATTAGTTATAACAAAAGGTCTGCCAAGCGTAATGGTAAATTCCAAAGTTGATATAAAGCTGCCACGTATAGAGACATCATCAAGCATTGAACTCAATGACATAATGTCTGCATTAGGTATGCCAAATGCCTTTAGCCAAAGCAAGGCTAAGTTCCCAAACTTCTGTACAACACCGACCTTTATCGGAAAGATGAAGCAGGATGCAAAAATCAAACTTGACGAAACAGGTGCAGAAGCTGCAGCTGTAACTGGGACACAGATTGCATACTCAGGTGCTGAACACGCATACGTGAATGCCGTCTTCCACGCCAACCGTCCATTCTTCTACATCATTCACGAGACATCAACGAATGCAATCTTCTTTATCGGACAATATACAGGAGAGTAAAGGCATAATGACATAACTATAAAAACATTCTCGCACGACAATACTGAATTGTCGTGCGAGAATTGTTTTTATAAGATATTCACCCCAATGGTATCGGGCATGGTAACTCCGATAGTATCAAGGGTAGTAACCCTGATAGTATTGTGGTTAGTATCCCCGATAGTATCAGGGGTAGCACCCCGGATACTATCGGGATTTGACAGCACTTTCACCATCCCTCGGGAGGGGCAGGGTGGGACCACTCCTCACTTCAGATGTCTGCTACGTTGCTGGTCCTCGTCAAATATCTTGAATTCGTAGCCGTTGTCACGCAACCATTCGATTGACTGTGGTAGGGCTGTCTTGAGCTTGTCAATACTCTTCAACGAGTCGTGGAAGGTAATGATAGAACCGTTACGTGCGTATCGCTTCACGTTCTCAAAGACATCGTCTGCCGTGAGCAGATTGGAATAGTCACGAGTGACAAGGTCCCACATTATTATAGTATAGTGGCGACGAAGTCGGGCATACTGGAGAGGCTTCATCCATCCATGAGGAGGACGGAACAAGTTCGACTGGATGAGTCGGTCTGCCTTGTTAGTATTCCATAGGTACTGCCAACTCCACACCTTGAGTCCACCGATGTGATTGAAAGTATGATTTCCCAGGCGGTGACCGTGTGACTTTATCAGTTCCAACAACTCAGGATATTTCCTGACATTGTCGCCCACCATGAAGAACGTGGCTTTGACATTGTACTTATCAAGCGTCTCTATCAACCAAGGAGTGGACTCAGGTATCGGACCATCGTCAAATGTAAGGTACACAGCCTTCTCGTTTGGATTCATCCTCCATATAGCACTCGGATAAAGCCAACGCAGCCATTTACTTGGTTGTTCGATTATCATACGTTTTTCAGTTGGAATTAAACAGAAAGTTAAAAGGAGCTAAAGAGACAAATGCCTATAGACATTTCCCTTTGACTCCTTTCAACCATTATATATTATTACTGAGGCATAGCACCTGTTGCTTCGCACTTTGAAGCGAAGACATTATACACCTCGCTAATCTTGCTGTCAAGTGCCTTTGCCTTGTTGACATACTTGTCGCCACCCTTTTCGCCGATAGCCTCAAGAGTCTTGACGATGCTGAAGAGTACACGGAACTCATGCATACAGTCAGAAACGTTAGCCTTGAATCGGTTGCCAGGGAGTGAGAGATACCAGTTGATGTATTCCCAGCTTCTCTTCTCTACGGCATCCATGATGACAACACCCTTCTCGTACTTACCGCAACCGATGTAAGCAGCAGCAAGGTCGAGTGAACCACTGTTGGCATTGTGAGGAATGTTGTAAGCAGGAATCTCCTTCTCACACTTGTCGAGTGCCTTGAGTGCCTTGTCATACTGACCGTTGGCAACGAGGTTAGAACAGAGTGCTGAGAACCAGCGACGGTGAGTGAAACACATACGCTCTGTTGTCTCGTCGATGTAGAGGCCTGGCTGCTTCAGGTTACCATAATGGAACTTGTTCATCATGTTGTCATATACCTTCTCTGTATCAACGGCTGTGTTCATGTATGGGTCATTGTCCGCAAACGTGAACGGAGTGATGCGCCAAGCGATACCTTCGAGTACGAAGTGGCGGTAGAGGTTACCGTAATTGCTTGCACCTACAGTTGTTGACATATAGAGAGGACGTGAGAAGTTGCTCTGTGCTATCATCTCAAGGAGCATCATGAAGCTCTTTGTGATACGTCCCTGACCAGCAAGGCTGATTTCCATTATCTCAGGAATAGAGTCGTTAGGAATCATCATGCCTGACTTGCGTACAGCAGCCTTATCTACGTGGAGATAGAGAGTGTCGCTTGGGAGACAAGAAGGAAGACTCTTTACGATGTCTGCATACTCAGCAGGAATATCCTCCTTGAGCACGAACTTCTTGATGGCATTGTTAATCTCGAATGGCTCGTCACCCCAAATCTTACGTGCGGTGACAGAGTCGTTGGCATAAATCTGCTTTACGAACTCTTCCATTGGGATGGAACCGCTACCGATGTTGACAGATGGGTTGACATCAATCATCTCGTTCTTACCTGATACATACTGGAGACGCTTCCATGAGATAGGGAGTGGGCTTGACTGTCCATCACCCTCAAAGGCTGGACGCTTCATCTGGTCGATATACCAGTCTGTCTGGAGATATGAGAGGTTACATACACGAACATCCGTACGGTTGCCCTCAGTATCTTCGTTGTACCAGAGAGGGAATGTATCATTATCACCATTAGTGAAGATGACACCATCGTGAGGTACTGTCTCAAGGTAGTTGAGTCCGAAGTCACGACATACCAAACGGTCTGAACGGTCATGGTCATCCCATGTCTGACTTACCATCTGGAGTGGAACTGCTATGGCAGGAATGAATGCAATAACGCTTGCCACGATGGCAGCCATACGTTTCTCCAGTTTACCACCAAGCCACTGGTCAAGCCATGTATAGAGAGCTGTGATACCGAGACCACACCAGATAGCGAATGCGTAGAACGAACCAGCGTATGCATAGTCACGTTCACGTGGCTGACTTGGTGTCTGGTTAAGGTAAACCACGATAGCAAGTCCTGTCATGAAGAAGAGGAAGAATACCACCCAGAACTGCTGGATGCCCTTCTGTCCACGACCGAATGCCTGCCAGAAGAATCCGATGAGACCAAGTATGAGTGGGAGACAGTAGAACACGTTGTGTCCCTTGTTCTCCTTGAGTTCTGTAGGAAGAAGACTCTGGTCACCCAACATAGCGTTATCGATGAATGAGAAACCAGTAATCCAGTTACCATGTTCAAGTTCTCCAAGTCCCTGCTTGTCATTCTGACGACCAGCGAAGTTCCACATGAAGTAACGCCAGTACATGAAGTTGAGCTGGTAAGAGAAGAAGAAACGGAGGTTGTCCATTTGAGTAGGAATCTTGACCTGACGCTTTCCTACCTGTGGAATATCGTATTCAACAGTCTTGCCTTCAACACCTCCAAGCCACTGCTCATAGTTAGCCTTATGGTCGTCACTATAGATACGTGGGAAGAGCATACACTGGTTGAATGGATAAACGAGGTCAATCTTGTCGCGTACCTTCTCGTATCTGTCCGGCTCGTCCTCTGAAGCCTTCTCCACACGCTGATAGACAGGTGCGCCCTTCTTTGTCTCATACACAAGATCGCCTGCCTCATTCAAGATGACATTAGGTGAAGATGCGTATGTCTGTCCCCAGAAGAGTGGACGGTCACCATACTGCTCACGACCGAGGTACTCGCCAAGAGTGAACACATCCTCTGGTGAGTTCTGATCCATAGGAGGGTTGGCTGTAGAACGGATGACAATAACAGCGTATGAAGAGTAGCCGATTGTCATGAGAGCCATACAGAGGATACTTGTGTTGAGGATTCGTGGAGTAACCTCCTTAACCTTGAACACAACGTATGCAAGTGCAGCAAGTACAACGATACCGATAACAACACAAGCAACTCCGTGACCATAGAAAGGAATACCGAGCATACCTGTACTTGCAAGGAGAGCCACATTCATCTTAGTCCTGCTCTTTGCCTGTGCAGTCACGAAGAGTGACCATACGAGAACGGCAACAAGGAGGATAAGGTAGATATAGAGACCTGTGTTGAATGGCATGCTGAACACATTCACAAAGAGAAGTTCAAACCATCCACCAATCTTCACTATACCCGGAACGACTCCGTAGAGTACGGCTGCCACGAGTACGCCAGAGAGAGCAAGTACGGCAAGTGAGCCTTTACCAGTAGGATTCTTGCACATCTTGTAGTAGTAAACAAGCACGATGGCAGGAATACAGAGGAGGTTCAGGAGGTGGACACCGATACTGAGACCTACGAGATATGCTATGAACACAATCCAGCGGTCAGAGCGTGGGTCTGTTGCATTATCCTCCCACTTGAGGATGAGCCAGAACACGAGTGCTGTGAAGAAGCTTGAGAACGCATACACCTCACCCTCAACGGCTGAGAACCAGAATGTGTCGCTCCATGTGTAGATGAGAGCACCTGCAACACCTGATGCCATGATAGCGATGAGCTTGCCAGTTGACACTTCCTCATCGTCTTCGCAGATAAGCTTCTTGGCAAGATGAGTAACACTCCAGAAGAGGAACAAGATACATCCTGCAGAGAGGAGTGCTGACATAGTGTTCACCATCTTCGCAATCTGTGTAGGGTCGCTTGCAAACTGGCTGAAGAAATTGCCAAGGAGCATGAAGAATGGTGCGCCTGGTGGGTGTCCTACCTCTAACTTTGCAGCAGTAGAGATAAACTCAGGACAATCCCAGAAACTTGCGGTTGGTTCAATTGTTGAGCAGTATGTGAATGCTGCCACAGCAAAGATGACCCAACCGAGAATGTTGTTTACAATCTTGTAAGTTTTCATTGGGTTTTGTAGTTATTATTTTTTTTGTTATTATTTCTTTTAATTTGCTCATCATATTCCAACACGAACGTGTGGAAAACCGATAAGCTTGATGGCATATTCCATCAATAAGCATCAGAGTCAGTACTTAGTCAGTACTTTACCTGCATATTATAAACGCAAAAAATGCGGTTTGCCAAAGCCAAAGACTCTAACAAACCACAAATATACGACTTTATTTGCTTCTTTTGCGTGATTTACCTTTTTTTCCTTTTCCTTTCGCTTTTTTAGCGTCAGAGTAAACGAAATTCTTGAAGAAAGGTACACTCTCGGAGTCATCATCCGTAAGTTTCTTCACAAACTCATAGTCAAGCTGCTTTCTGTACAGATTGGCAGATGCAACCTTGATGCGGATAGGGTCACCAAGCGTGAATGTGTGATGTGTCTTACGACCTACGAGACGATAGTTGCGGTCATCGTAGTCAAAAGCCTCATCACCAAGGAAACGAACCTGAATCAATCCCTCACACTTGTTCTCGTCTATCTCTGCATAGATTCCGAACTCGGTAACACCACTTATCTTGGCATCAAACTCCTGACCTATCTTGTCAGCCATGAACTCAACCTGCTTGTACTTGATACTTGCACGTTCAGCTGCTGCTGCAAGTTGTTCCATGCTACTGCTGTGCTCACAGAGTGCCTCATACTTCTTCTGACTTGCACTCTTGCCTCCTGCCTCATAACGGGTAAGAAGACGATGAACCATCGTATCTGGATAACGACGGATAGGTGATGTGAAGTGTGTGTAGTAGTCGAACGCAAGTCCGTAGTGACCTATGTTGTCTGTTGAATATCTTGCCTTTGACATAGCACGAAGGCTAAGGTTCTCCACAAGGTTCTCAGCCTTGCCACCCTTTGTGCCTGCAATGAAGCTGTTGAGACTTGAAGCCACCTCTGTCTTTGAGCCTTCGGTACGAAGATTGAATCCCATACGTGACGCAAGCTTAGCAAGATTGTCAAGCTTTGTTGGGTCTGGCACATCGTGAATACGGTATGGAAGCACCTTGGCTACACCACCCTTCTTCACCTTACCAACACTCTCTGCAACAATACGGTTGGCAAGGAGCATGAACTCCTCAACGAGTTTATTGGCATCCTTGGCGCGCTTGAAATATACGCTGAGTGGTTTACCCTTCTCGTCAATCTCGAAACGAACCTCCTCACGGTCAAAGTTGATAGCACCCTTCTTGAAACGTGCATCCCTCAGCTTCTTTGCAAGACGATTGAGTGTGATAAGTTCGTCTGCGTATGTCTCAGCATCTGGCTGTACTGTGTCCTTAGTTACCTCCTGTGCTGGTATTGGCTCTGTTGGCTTTATCTTGCCTGCGGCTATGTCGGCACACTCAGTTGCCTCATTATGATTCTCAAGCAAAGCCTGTACCTCCTCGTATGTGAAACGACGGTTACTCTTGATGACTGTATGCTTGATACGATAGTTGAGTACCTCGGCTTCCTCATTAAGGTCGAAGATGGCTGAGTATGTGAGTTTCTCTTCATCAGGTCGGAGAGAACAGATGAAGTTACAAAGACGCTCTGGGAGCATAGGAATTGTACGGTCAACAAGATAGATGGATGTTGCACGCTTCTGTGCTTCCTGATCGATGATGCTACCCTCAAGCACATAGTGACTTACGTCTGCAATATGTACTCCTACTTCCCACACACCATCCTTAATCTTCTTGATGGAAATGGCATCGTCAAAGTCCTTGGCATCACGTGGGTCGATAGTGAATGTGAGCGTGTCACGGAAGTCCTCACGCTTGGCAATCTCCTCTGGAGTTATTCCTGGGTCGATGGCATCAGCTGCCTTCTCCACCTCAGCAGGGTAAGAATATGGAAGTCCGTACTCTGCGAGTATTGCGTGCATCTCAGTATTATTGTCACCACTCTTACCGAGCACCTCGACAATCTCGCCAATAGGATTGCGTGCATCCATTGGCCAGTCCTTGACACGTACTGCTACCTTCTCACCATTCTTGCCGCCCTTGAGTTCGTCAAGAGGGATGGTGATGTCACGAAGCATACTTGCATTAGGTGTGAGGAGATAAGCCTTGTTTGGCTGCACATCGAGCGTTCCGACCCATATCTTGTCACTACGCTTGACTATTTCAGTTACCGTTCCGTGCAACTTGCTGCTTCCACGCTTCTTGGCAAGAAGATTGACCCTCACACGGTCACCAGGAAGTGCATGAAGTGTGTCCTCATCATAGACGGATATTCCCTGACCATCATCAGTATCCACGAAGTTACGTCCACCAGCAGTACGGTTGAACACACCTTCTGCAGAATGAGCCTTGCCGTTATATATAAATTCTCCCTCATCATTACGGGCAATGAAGCCCTGGTCGAGCAAGTCGTTGAGTACATCGACACACAGCATTCGCAGAGGGTGACTTGTCAGTCCGAGTGCGCTGAAGAACTTCTTCAACGTATATGTTTCCCCTGGGTTCTTGGTAAGGTAAGCCGTTACCATTCCCTGAAGCTCCTTCTTGTTGATATGTGACTTAGTCAGTCCTTTCTTTTTTGCCATAATTATTACAATCTTTAATTTTGAGTCTAAATTTACGAGTTTTTTCTGACACAAAATGTTATCTTTATGTTAAAACGTTGAAAAATGGGTATTTTATACTACCTTTGCACCAAAATGTGACTAATAATGAATATACTGATAACAGGTGCAAGTGGTTTTATCGGCAGTTTCCTCTGCGAAGAAGCACTTAACAGAAACATGAATGTGTGGGCAGGAATGCGTACTCATTCAAGCAAGAAATACCTTCAGGACGAGCGTCTGAACTTCTTAACTCTCGACCTTTCCAATACTGACACACTCGCTTCACAGCTCGGAACATTCAAGGCAGAAGTGGGTAAGTTCGACATCATCATCCATGCTGGTGGTGCAACAAAGTGTCTCCACAAGGAAGACTTCTACAAGCATAACTATGACTGCACACGCAATCTCGTGAACACGCTCAAGAACCTTGACATGGTTCCTCAGCAGTTCCTTTATGTGAGCAGCCTTAGCGTACTTGGTCCTCGTCGTGAGGAAATGGTGGCAAAGCACGCCATCCGTATTCCTGACGGCATAAAGGCAGACAAGACTTTCGTTGACACATACACCATCAAGGAATCTGTATATGAGCCAATGCTCGCCACAGACACTCCCGTTCCTAACACAGCTTACGGAGAGAGTAAGGTAAAGAGCGAGAACTTCCTCAAGGAAAGCGGAATAAACTATACAATCTTCCGCCCAACAGGAGTGTATGGCCCTCGTGAAAAGGATTACTTCCTCATGGCACAGAGCATACAGCAGCACTTTGACTCTGCCGTGGGTTTCAAGCCACAGGAGATTACATTCGTGTATGTGCGCGACCTCGTGAATGCCATACTGTCTGCCATCGGCAAGGACGTAAACGGTAAGATATACAGCGTGAGTGACGGATATGTATATAACAGCCGTGCCTTCAGCGACCTCCTCCAGAAGGAGATGGGCACTAAGTGCGTGCTACACATCAAGTTCCCGCTATGGTTTCTCCGTACTGTATGTGCCGTGTCTGACATGATGATACGCATCACAGGAAAGATGAGTGCGCTCAACAACGACAAGTACAACATACTCAGCCAGCGCAACTGGCAATGTGACATCACTCCTCTACAACAAGACCTCGGCTTCACACCTGAGTGGAACCTTGAACGCGGAGTAAAGGAAGCTGTTGCTTGGTACAAGGAGAACGGATGGCTGAAATGAGGCCCCATCCCAGCCCTCCCAAAGGGAGGGAGCCCAAGCTGAAATAAATTCAAAATTAAGAATTAAGAATTCAGAATAAACAATTAGCTAACATCCACAATATTAGAGCCATCATTGGCTCTTACATTAAGCCATCATTGGCTTAATCGAATGTGTTATGAAAGAACTACAAGAATTATTAAAGAAACAATACGAACCAGGATTGCTAAGCCTTGAGTGGATTACAGTCCTTTATGTTTTCTACACAACAATCCTCATACTGTTCTACTGGAAGGGGCTCAACGACCCAACGGGTATGCTCCTCACACGCGCAGGAGTCCTCGTAGGCATTGGTATCATATACACCATCTACAAGCGTTTCCCATATCGTATATTGCGTGTGGCACGTATCGTGCCGATGATGGTACTGCTCATAATATGGTATCCCGAGAACTACGACTTCTGTAGCCAGTTGCCATACCTCGACCATATCTTTGCAGGCATCGACCATAGCATCTTCGGATTCCAGCCAGCACTGGAGTTCAGCAAGGCAGTCGATTCTACCTTCTGGTGCGAGGCTTTCAACCTCGGATATTATGCCTACTACTACATGATGGCAGCCACAATGCTATTCTATTACGTATGCAGATACGACCGTGCAGACAAGGCAGGATTCATCTTCCTCGGCTCATTCTTCACCTTCTACGTGATATACCAGTTCTTGCCTGTGGCAGGGCCTCAGTACTACTTCAAGGCTGTAGGCGAGGAAGCAGCAACACTCGGAGTATTCCCTGAAGTTGGCAATTACTTCCGCACACACTTAGAGTGCATACCTCTTGACGTACGTGGCATATTCAGTAGTCTTGTACTCTCCGCTCAGGAAGCAGGCGAATGTCCTACAGCAGCATTCCCAAGCAGTCACGTAGGCATGAGCACGGTAACCATGATACTCGCATACCGCTCAGGCAACAAGCCATTATTCTTTATCATGTTGCCACTCTACCTCCTCCTTTGCTGTGCAACGGTATATATCAAGGCACACTATTTCATCGACTCTCTCGTAGGCTTCATCTTTGCCTGCTTCATATACTGGGTGATGTATAAGCTATACGAGCTGACCCCCTCCCTGACCCTCCCCCTTTCAAGGAGAGGGAAAAGATAGTCAATCGTCCAGAAAGGTAATCACGAAGTAATACTCTGTGAATGAATAATCCGCGAACAGACATACCAACTCCCCGTCCTGAAAGGAAGGGGAAGGGGGAAGGTCACTTTCGTACCCGCCAAATCCTCCGCATCGCCTTGCCAAGCATCGTGTCAAACATCACCGTACCGTTGCTTGGCTTGATTGATGTTGCCATTACTGGTCATCTCGGTTCGGAGACCTACATAGGTGCTATAGCTGTGGGTGGAATGCTCTTCAACATCATCTACTGGATATTTGCATTCCTGCGCATGGGAACAAGCGGAATGACATCACAGGCACTCGGTCGTAGAGACCTTAGCGAGGTCATGCGACTGCTCATACGTTCTGTAGGCATCGCACTTCTGATATCACTCACACTCATACTCATCCAGTACCCGGTACGAGAAGTTGCCCTTGACATCATCTCGCCATCCGACGATGTTGCATCATTATCCCGTACATATTTCAATATCTGTATCTACGGAGCACCAGCATCGCTCACCCTCTTTGCCCTCAACGGCTGGTTCATCGGTATGCAGAATTCACGAATACCTATGGTGATGGCTATCGTTCAGAACATCTGTAACATCATCACGAGCCTCATCCTCGTACTCGTGGTAGGAATGAAGGTGGAAGGCGTGGCACTCGGCACGGTCATAGCTCAGTACATCGGACTTGCCACCGCCTTGGTAGCCCTGTACAAGGTCTATCTCGGACGACTGCGCAAGTATATGCCATGCAGTTTCATGCGCTGTCTGTCACCATCTGCCGTAGATATATGGAACAAGGCAGATTTGCTACGTTTCTTCAACGTCAACCGTGACATCTTCTTCCGCACCTGTTGCCTCGTAGCCGTACACTTCATATTTATCTCGGCAGGAGCAAGACAGGGAAACATCGAACTTGCCGTGAACACCCTGCTCATGCAACTGTTCACGCTCTATTCATACATCATGGATGGCTTTGCAGCAGCAGGCGAAGCGATAGCAGGCAAGGCAATAGGCAACCGCAACCGTATCATATACGACGACGTGGTAAAGCATCTGTTCTTGTTGGGAACGCTCATGGTAGTGATGTTCACCACTCTGTATGCCCTCTTTGCCTATCCGTTCTTCACCCTCCTCACCAACGATGCCGAGGTAATCCGTGTAGCCCACGACTACTACCTGTGGACGTTGCTCATCCCCGTGTGCGGAATTGCAGCCTTCATCTGGGACGGCATCTACATCGGTGCTACTGCCACCCGTCAGATGCTTATCTCCATGTCATTCGGAGTCGGAGTATTCTTCATACTCTACACCCTCCTTATTCCCCTCCTTGGCAACCATGGCTTATGGATTGCCTTCCTGACCTACCTTGCCACACGTGGAATCGTACAGACCATGCTTCGCAACAAGATTGTTGATTGGAAGTAATCAACGCAGAGAACGCCGAGATTTTTACTGTTAGAAATAAAAAAAATTCGACCTGTACGGTTGGAAGCCGCTCTGTAAAAAAGTGTGAAACAAGGGTCTCTTGTTAGGTGAACCATATGTTCCCCTTACGTTCCCCTTCATTTCCCTTAC
>CAMOVB010000003.1:0-46621 GCA_946626925.1 uncultured Prevotellaceae bacterium | reverse complement strand
TTCTTGACTGTTTTTTTAATATGCACCTTTGTGCAAAACTACAACCGTACAGGTCAAATAATTTTGCACACATACTTAGAACATGCCTTAACTACAAACTCATAATAAAAAGTATGACACTTACCACTCGTAAACATGATAGTTACGATGCGTAAAGTGGATGTTTACACAACATAAGTAGCATACTTATTTGGTACTTGTCACATGTTTCAAAAGTTTAAGCAAATTATGTGCGTTTCTCATCAAATAATCATATATTTGCAGAGTTAACAAAAACAATCAACTAACCGTAAAAAAAAATGGAAAAGGACATATTCACATTGGGTAACGATGAACTGCTAAAGATGAACACAATCACATTCTTGTGCTCACACAAGGTGCCAGACGAGACTTTCGGTGCAATAAGACAATGGATTGATACACTCAATCCACAGAAGGATTGCGTCATCTGCGGATGTCTTGCAGGTATAGAAAAGTTCACTTTGAAATATCTTGTACAGAAGCAAATACCAATAATCCTCGCACTTGCCGAGACACTTCCTAATGATGTGAGCGAGATTTGCAAGCGATTAAACGACATCGTACTCAGCGAATCGATGGGCAGCGGACGACTACTCATTATCTCTTGTATCAGCAACAAGGAACAGACGAACGCAAGTGGCAAGTCAGCAGAGATGCGAAATACGATGATGATGAACCTTGGTCGTACACTCGTAATCGGCTACGCGTCTCCTCTCGGTAACCTATCACGACAGCTGTTACTCCGCAAAGATGTAACCTATCTCGTAAATGCACAACAAAAAGCTACCCAGACGAGCAACGATGGAAAAACAAATGATGAGCACGAACAGAAGGTACAGATGGGATGGGGGATATACAACGCCCTAAAGGAGAACTACGCCACACTCGGCTCACTTGAGGTAAGGAGACTATTGAACCAATATTTGAAACTCGGAATAAACGAGCCATCACGCCTCCACTCACTCATACTATTGCTCGTAGTTAAGAACATTGATGTGTATCCAGACCTGAAGTTCACACCTTTCTTCAAACTATGGGGAGTTGAGAACCTGCAAGACGAAGACTGGAAAGCACACAAGGTGAATGACCATTGGATTCCTTCGCTTGCTGAAAGAGTGACAGGAAAACTATTCCGTTTTCCACAAGGTGGCAGTTCAAAGGACATTGACAAGGAACTTATTCGTGCCATGATAAAGAAAGGAATGGAACGTAATCCCAACAACAAGAAGTTTCTCCAATATGCGGAGAAACTCACAAAGATTGAAAACTGGAGACCAAAAAGTGTGTAGGAATTATCAACATATATTATACACGAGACAGCAGTCTTTCTATATGCGACTTGATAAGTGTATATAGCTCTGCCGACTTGAATTGCGTATTCCTACGTATCATCTGGTTTGTAGGACATTGTGAGTGCTGATAGCATGCCAATTCGTTGTCGAGCTGTTGCTGATGACCGCCTGAGAGATACTTTATCTCCTTCTCACGTTCACGTCGAAGGATTGTACATACTGGTTCAATGGCAGAACCGACTACATTGTCCATGAGATGATGTCCCTGAATAAACAAATACGTATTATCAGGACGAAGGCCGAGTCGTTCAAGTTCCTCCTTTAGTGGCTTGAGTTTGCCACGTGCCTCAGGATAACGCTTCTGCATCCATGCCATCTTACGATTAACGGTATGGCGCAACTTTTCCAAAGCATCTGAAGGATTATGGATATTGAGATGTTCAACAGCTATGAAGTTGTTGAGCGTATTGAGTGGGAACTCGCTGAAACGCAACTCACGATACAGCCATATAGCCCACACGAACAAGTCATAAACAATCTCCGAATATAGTCGTAGATAAGCCTCAAAGTCGAACACCTCACGATCGTTGAGAGTTGCCATGACACACACATTATGCAAACTTGGTGCATAACACTGTAGGTTCTCGATGGAATAGGCATAAGTATGCACCACGTATGGATTCTGCAACATCAGACGTGAATTATTCGTAGCACCCTGCATAAGATAATCCACGTCGGCATCCACACAAGCAATCATGCAAGCACCAAGATTCTCGCCAAGGCGGTTCATCATGGCTGTCTTCTTGCCACGCGAAAGGTCTATGCGTGAAGGAAGCATCACCTCAAAGCAGCGTTCCTCATTCTCAAAGTCGGACAGCACACTCCGCCAGAAGAAGATATCGTCATAGCTCTCCACATAGGCAATAATCTTCTTCCGTCTCTTCTTCTGAAGCACATTGGCAGCCTCAAAGTAACGTGATGTGAGGTTAGATGTTAGTGATTTCATTCACTTCGGTTACATTACCCATCCAGCCATCCATAATAAGTGCAGGAGAATGGGTGGACAGAATTATCTGTGCATTAGGATTAAGTTCTCTGATAAGTCCTATGAGTTTCTGTTGCCAATCAATGTGGAGCGAAATCTCTGGTTCGTCCATGATGAGGGCATAGTGCTCATTATTCTCCACAAGCACTGTAAGGAGAATGACCAGCAACTGCTTCTCACCAGAAGACAACTGATAAGGGGTAAGCACATCACCGTTCTGCGTGAACTGTATCTCATTGCTACGGCGGTCGATGAGTTTATGCGTATCTGAATAGAGTTCGTCCATCATATCCTGGAAACGCTTCTTGGGAGCAGACGTGCGTGAAGCCTCAAGCGCATCCTCCGGCGTACCACTCGTCAGCAGTTCAATAATGCGGTTACCCATATTCACTTGATAGTCAAGATAACGCTTCTGTAAGCGATAGATCTGCCAGTCAAGCTCCGTCTTCACCCTTGAGTCGGCAAGTTTCTCCAACAAGTCGCTATGGATAAGAGGACGGTCGAAGCTACGAATGACATCGAACTTGATGGCATCAGCCTCCTCTGGGAAGAGCTTAATCTTGACAAGGCCACTCATATCATCCACACGCAACTCGCCCTGTTCCAGCATTGACAGGAACTTAACCGAGTGGTTGATGATAGTGCTCTTTCCCACTCCGTTGATGCCACTGAGGATATTTACATCTGGGCGCAGCGTCCACGAAATGTGTCTGCCACCCTTCCACAGTGCCTTAATCTCAATACTCTGAATGTAATCTGCAGTCTTTCCCATACATGTTTTTATGGTTTTACGGTTTGGGGCTATTCGCTTTTAGATATGACATTGTTAAGTAACAAACCGTACAACCTCATAACCATAAGACAGAACAACCGTTATTTTGTCCACAAATATACAAATAGATTTTAACACACGGTTCATTAAGCGTTCTTTTTTACATAGCAGCAACCGTTTTGTGCGAAAAAAGCCTTGGATTCCGTCAAGAATCCAAGGCTGTAACCATAGTATATTATGTATTGTCTTTCCTTTTTTTGTTTATCTCAAACGAAGTGTTGTTGACAAACCATTAACAGAAACTCTCTGTCCCTCCTTTGCTCCACGGAAGAAGGCCTCTGAACGTGGATAGTAGTTACGAGAGTAATTTGCAATCCTTGTACGTGCCTTATTCACGCATCCTGGATCCATACGCATTGCCTGCTGAGCCTTATCAGTTGCTGCACAACAATAGATTCCAAGATTCCAGTAGAGCTGATCCTTTGTGACGCCCTTACCACCTGAACGAGGAGCCGTACGATATATTATATCTGCAAGCAACAAGTATGGGTCACCATAATTCTTGTTCTGAGCGATTGCCTTGTTAGCATATTCACGAGCATCTGCAATACGTCCCTTAGAATAGCATACCGTTGCAGCCTGATAGAGATACTTTGCTTTCTGTGCGTTATCGGAACAAGCATCTACACACTGCTGCATCAATTCCTTTGCCGTGAAGAAGTCCATTTCCTTCATATTCTTGACAGCCTGCGAGAAGAAAATCTTATCCTGTGAGTAGTTTCCTCCACCTCCTCCTGCAGGTCGCGCCGCTGCAAGATAGTCGGATGCTTTATCGTAAACATCAATTTCTGTCTGACCAATACTCTCAAGTGTCTTAAGCACCCAAGCAAGATATCCAGGATTATTCTTCTCCTCTTCAATCTTTGTCATGAAGAACTGGTTAAGGAACTCTGGACTTGCAGCTTCTGGATTCATCTGGAAGTAGTAGTCGGCATACCATTGTGGGTAAGTATATTCATCCACGATACTCTTCTGGATTGAAAGTTCCTTCTGATAACGGATACTATCCTCAGCAGTAAGTTCCTGGTCTGAAGGTACGTACTGCTTTGCAGAATCAAGGAAGAAATCGCAAAGGTCCTTTGCAAGCACGTAGTCATTTACGAAATCTGTAGCGTAAGTTGAATCTGCCTTATTAGCCTTATAGCGATAGTAATAAGTCTTCACGAAGTATGCAAGCGTATAACCACGAGTTGAACGACCGAGGTCGCCAATAGCTGTCTTATACATCTGATAGAGTTCCTCCATCTCCTTTGTCCAAGGAATATCGTAGTTGGCTGTGTGGTCATTGTCCTGATAAGCTGCCCAAGCAAGCTGAACGACGGAGTCTGGATTATACTGAAGGAAGTTCTGTGCTTTCTCACAAATGATGTCACCACGAGTGGTGATGAATCGGGAACTATTTCCCTCTTCGTCGTAAAGTGAGTTGATGGCATCCAAGTTATCAATACGCTTGTTGTATGTATCCATCAACTGCTTGAAGTAGAAATTACGAACTTTTGGAGTCTTACCCTCGACTGCGAGTGTGTGCCACATCCATAGACCATGCTTGTAAAGTGTGGCATTGACGTAAGGAGCTCTCTTGAATACATACAACCAAGGTTCATAAGCATAAAGGAATGCTGAGTCAGCAGCCATTTCCTCGTTTACGCCCTTAGCGTAGTAGCTCTCGAATGTTTCGTAAGCACGACGAATAAGAATACTATCAAGACCATGACCGATTCGCTGCTCCATTGTCGTTCCCTTGAGTTCAGGGACTTCGACTTCAGTCAGTTCCTTTTCGACATACTCAGGAACAGGCGTCAAAGCCTTCATTTTAGGTTGCTTAATTTTCTTAGCCTTTGGCTGCTTCTGCTTCTTCTGAGCTACCTCCTGCTGTGCAGGTTGTTCCTCAGTTGCGTCAACATTTTCGGCCACAGCATCTTGTTCGGTTGCTTCCGCATCAGCGGTAGCATCCTGCTCTGCCATTTCTGTATCATCAGAAACAGCATCCTGCTGAGTAACTGTAGTGTCAGAAACAAGCTCATGTTGTGCAGTAGCAGTACTGTCAGAAACAGTCTCCTTTTCTATATCTTGTGCATGAATTCCAATAGAAAAAAGTAGCAATAAAAAAAATACCGATATCTTACTCATCATGTACATATGTTATGTGTGTAAATTATTACAATTCTCTTCTATATTCCCTAAGGCATGTCCCCATAAAAAAACGCCACCTGCCATTAGTGGTAGCAAAATTACTCAAATCAAATGAATTGGCAAAGGTTTTTAGTGTATTTTGACAATAAAGCGACAAACATTTTTTGTTTGTCGCCTTTATGTTCTATTTTTGAGCACATAACGTGTCAATTAAATTACCATAACATCGAAAAACTAAAGAGCCAAAAAGTATGCCCCCCTATTGATTTAAAAGCCTAAAGAGTTCAAGGAATTTAGTAGGAATAGAAGTTCAAAAGACAATGAACACTAAGGTTCATTAACGAATACAAACAAGGAATCTAAAGATTCATGCAATCAACAGAAAAGATATTGCTAATCATTCATTCCTCATTCCTATTTTCTGATTCCTAATTCTTAGTACTCCTCCTCGTCCCAAAGGAAGTCTTCCTTTGAAGGATAATCTGGCCAGATCTCCTCAATAGATTCATAAACATCACCTTCGTCCTCAATCTCCTCAAGGTTCTCAATAACCTCCAATGGAGCACCAGAACGAGTGGCATAATCAATAAGTTCTTCTTTTGTTGCTGGCCAAGGTGCGTCTTCCAACTTTGACGCCAATTCCAAAGTCCAATACATAGTTATAAGATTTGATAAGTTATTTTATGTTTTACGGTCGGCAAAAATACTATTTGTTTGTGAAAATGCCAAATATATAACGAATTATTTTTTCCTCTCCCATATAATTTCCTCATGTCCAGCCTCTACGTTCATCTTTCTTGCCAAGACAAAAAAATAATCTGAGAGGCGATTAACATATGCTATAACCTGTAAATCGACATCAGCTCCAGTCTCTGCCAAAGCTATAATACAACGTTCTGCCCTTCGACAAACGGTACGACAAACATGACTCACCCCAGCACCACGACAACCTCCAGGATGCAGGAACAACTTAATTGGCGGTAACGACGCGTTAATAACATCAATCTCTTGTTCTACAAACGTTATCATCTCATCTGTCACCACACTCGTTGCACGTAACTCCGTCTGTGAAGTATCCGTAGCGAGATACGAACCCACAACAAACAGATTACGCTGGATTGAAGTCAGGAAACTGACATCACGTTCATTAGTACAATACGTAATAAGCAACCCAATATAAGAGTTGAGTTCATCCACAGTACCATATGATTCCAAACGTTCACAACACTTTGACACTCGAACGCCACCTATAAGGCTCGTCTGACCTTTGTCACCTGTCTTTGTATAGATTTTCATAGGTTATTAGGTATTATTGTCCTTATGCTCTACAATACAGCAAGCAACAAGAACTTGGTTTAGTATTTAGTTTTTATTAGATTATAATGTTTTCTATCACATCTTACAAGACAATTTCAGCTACAGTAAATAATTCTGTTTAATTCTCTTCTTATCGAACAACACAAGACCACGGTTTCCCATGTCAAAGGTAACTCTTGCACGATTGTCACCAAGAATCTTTTTCCATAAAGGATAGTTCTTTCCTGACAGATTTTCAATGACAAGAACTTTGCCATCAGCAACGGAAGATGCCACCTGTTCATATATTCCATCAGCATCGTTCTCTGCGTATATGAGATTGTCACCAAAATGTAGTTTTAATCTGTACATCTGTCTGTCTTTGTTTCTTGTCAACGATTGTTCATCGTAAGCATAATATGCCATTTTCTCGAACAGCACATCTTTCACTAGTTCATAATCATGCGGAGAATGTACTCCAAAGCCATGACGATGCCAGGCACGTGGTACAAATGTCAGCAATCTCTGAATATTTCGTAATAAATGCATTTTCGTCTATATAAACACTTCGTCATCGTTTTCGGGGACGAAGATAAGAAAATAAATCGGAACAAAAGAGGATGACACCCAAAAGATGTCATCCTCCATATCTGTATGTATAAAAAAAGTGCTTTTTAGAATGTGTAAGTAACACCTATATTACCTGTCATGATAACACGGTTCTTGTGTGCAAACTCATCGCTACTGAACTTAAAGTCATCTCCGAAGATGTAGAACATTGGAGATGCAAATGCACCCCACTTATCAAAGAGTTTAACCGTAAGATTAAGACCGATATGAGCACCAAAACCAAACTTAGTGAACTTAGATGTTGCACTTCTGTCAATTGTAGGATACATCACAAAATTGAGCAATTCACTTGGAAGAGAAGGAAGATTCTGTGACTGATAACTCAAACCATATACATATGGTTCCAAAAGACCGTAGTACATATGCTGTTCACCAATAAGGAACGCCATAGAAGGACCGATAACGAGGTCAAGGTTTGTCTTTCTGTTTGGCTTATATCCACTATAGAGATTTAGGAGATTAAGCGTATAAGAAAGAGATGGCATTGCAATGAAGTAATCACGTGTCCACTGTTCGAACGATTCCTGACGATACATATTCAAGTTACTATACTTGACACCTGTTGGCGTGAGAACCATATTCTCATCAAACAAAGGATCGTTTATAACACGGCTTGAGAGGTTCCATATATTTGAAAGCTCAATAGAATTCTGAGTTATTGAAGCCATCTCAACAGAGAAGCGCAAACCATGGTACTTATTGAAACGATAACCTGCAAAAGCAAGTCCGTTAAAGTTATACATATTACCACGCCATTCATAGTCACCTCTTGTGTATTCAAAGTTCAAACCACCACCGAGACCGACATACAATTTTTTATCGTACTCAAACTGATAATCATAATACTCACGATTCTTAGCACCACGCATATTCATCGTGAAACCAAGCTGAAGACTCACATCTTGATCTTTTTGCATTTCAATGTTTGAGTCAAGCTTCTTATACATATAGTATGTCCAACGTGGCTCAACAAAAAGAAGAAGGTCTTGAGAAAGCTTTGTCCAAATATGGAATCCTGCAGTATAGTGAGTAGCACTCAAAGATGACTTGTGAATATCAATGTTTGTGTCAAACTTATAGCGTTTAATACCAGTTGCATTGATATCGTCTGTAGCCGTCTGAGTTATAGAATTATCATCGCAATAGAACTTTGTTATTGTACCTGCACCAGCACCGAACATAACAGTAGCACCAAAAGGAGAATCCCAATTATAATCCTTGGTGAAACCACCCAAGTTAGTCATAATCTCGAATGTAAATCCTTGGTAAATGGTATGGTTGTCTCTTACGTATGGACTTTCCCAAGAATAACCACCATAAAATGACTCATGATTAAGAGTGAACACATGACGCTGGCTTGTTGTCTGCTTTGACACGAAAGAACCACGAAGACCAAAACGTGAAGAAATCCACTTACCGAAACTGAAAGACTGAGTATGTCCTACTGAACGAAGGAACTTGACATCACTATTGTTGAATGTACCAATAGCACCTGCGCCCAAATCAACAAACCAAGGTGTACGTTGACGCATATGTTTCAACTCCTCAAACTTGATAGAGTCTTCATGAGTAAACTCTGCAAATGTCTTCTTGAGGTGGAACATTGCAAGCTCGTTTGGAGTCAAGTTGTTGTTGAGGAAGTAAACGAAACTAAAGTTCAATCCATAGAACAAGTCATAGTTTCTCCAATATCCTGTACCAGAAAGGTCCATGTTCTTATCACCAACACCAACGTACGGTTCAAGAGTCATGTAACCCTGTGGTCCAGCAAAGAACTTGAACTGAAGACCAAGATGACCCTCAAAGGTTGAACTTTCTGTTGCCTGCAAACCTGCAGCATACTTATTATAGTGATAGCCAACACCAACTATAGAAGACAAGTCAAATGTTCTTGTTGGCTTATATCCATATACATAATTTGAGAAACTGAACAAATAATCCAAACGACCGCCCAAACGTGAATAGAGTTCGTTAGAGTTATTGAAGTAGCCAACACCTCCATCAAAAGAGAGACGGAGAGAGTTGTAACCATTAAGCAACTTACCAATACCGACATGAGCACCAGTAAGAAGGTTCATGCTGTAATCATCTGATGCTGGCGGAATCTGCGATGCTCCCACACCAAGTTGGAGATACCAAAGTTTCTTAAAGTTCACTCCAACAGTATCACCATAGTCACGAACACGCTTTTCAAGAATATAGTTGCTCGCATTAAACTCACTTGTGGCAAGATTCTTTCCCTTCCTTACCTTATCCTTTTCAAGGAAGTAGAGACTATCATACTGGTCATAGACGACATCACTGTCGGCTGCGACCGAATACACATCAAGAACCTCCTTGTAATCTCTGCTTATTGAGTTACTTTTTCCTGGAGTGACGGCAAAGGCAGTCGTAATATCCAACGATATTGCAACTAAACTTGCCATTACTATTTTAAAACCTAACTTCATTACCGCAATAATATGATTATTTCGAGACAATTCTTATATTATTCTGTCTTATTATCTTCGTTTGTTGCACTCTGTTCCGCAGTAGAAGTAACAGCCTCGTCCTCGGCAGGAGCAGAAGTACCTTCCTCTGCCTTCTTCTTTTCCTCTGCTGCCTTAGCTGCCTTCTTGGCATCTCTTACAGCTAAGAGGTAACGGAACTTATCTCTATATTTCTGAGCATCCCTTGGAACGTATGGGAAATTCTTGAAAATCTTTGTTTCAATATTTCCTTCAAACGCAAAGAAACGCTTATATGCTGGTTTAATATCAAACGAAGCCTGAAAGTAAGCAAGGAAACGAGCAACACCATTGTCAGCAAGAGTCTTAGAATTTGACTCCTCACCTGATGCTGCTTTTTCAGCCTTAATCTTTTCATAAGCCTCACGCTTAATATTCCATTCCTTCCACTCATTCTGACTTCTTGCCATGAGTGCGTCCTCTTCTTCTTCGGTCATTGGCACATAACCAGTACCATAATCCTCGAAAGCTGCGCCACCACTACTTGGCATTGCTTCTTTATCAGCCTGTGTACCAGCACCTGCAGCAACAAGTTCACCCATGAGATACCACTTTCTTGCATCATCATCAGGAAGTGCCTCGATTGCAGGAAGAACATCTTCATCCTTATAATCCAACTCAGCCTTCAACTCAGTCATAAGAATTGCCTTATTAATTGGACTCAAAGACATAATATGCTCAATACATTTCTTACCATGCTCCTTTGCTGCATCAGAAAGGTCTGGGTCATCCCAACGAAGTACCACTTCAATCATGTCACGATAAAGCTTGAGTGACTTCTTAATTTCCATGTTCTCTGGAAGTTTGTCCATCCAGAATGTAGCATGGTCGATGTATCCTTTCTTGAGAAGCATGATAGCCTGATTAGCCACAAGTTCCTTACGGTTTACCGTCCAAAGTGTTGGGTCGTTAAAACTGATTGTTGTCTTACGGTCAACACCATTGATATCTTCACGGAGGAATGGATAGAGAACTGTTGTATCTCCATTCTCAACCTCCATATTGTACATAGCAATACGGTTTGCAAGATAAGCAGCAAATGGCTTAAATCTGAAACCAGGTTGCATTGAAATGAACTCCCATGCACGGAACACGATATCACGCTGATCCTTTGGATCTGTAATATTGTTCAAAAGATTATAATAGTCACCGTTTGCAAATGAACGGTCACCTCCTGGAGCATAACGTTCATCATGGTAGTATGCTTCAACGGCATCCTCAGCAGAAAGAATCTTCTCTTCCTGATAAGTGTAACTACACTTCATGACACGCATACTTGCAAGCACAGAGTTGAAGAGAGAGTCATTACGGAACTCACCAAAGATTGAATTTTCCTTTCCTGACTCAATCAAGCCATTTATCTTTGTACTCATGTACTCGATAAGCTGACGCTGGATTGTATCCTTCTCTTGCTTTGCTCTATTATTAAGTTCCGTCACAACATCCTTCCATGTATAAACCATGGCTGTTGCTGGTGGAACCTGAATCTTTCGAGTATTGATACGACTTCTTACCTGTGCCATAGCGAACTCAGCACGCTCACGGGCAAGTCTCTGGTTCTTATCAGCAGAACCTTCTGGAGAAGATGTACCCATAATAGAAATACGGATAATCTTGTCACCGTATGACTTCAACTCCTTAGCCAATTTATCGAAAAGCGCGATATTCTCTTCATCCTGCACCATCTCAGCCTTACCTGTAACAAATCGTACTGGAAGATCACGAGGCACATCGTGCATACCAGCTGTTGGTGGCTCATAGAACTCACGAGTAAGTTCAATCTCTGTTCCTGGCAGATTAAAGTCAAGGAACTTGAATGGATTTGAAGTATTACAAGAACCAAACTCATCAGACATTCTAAGAAGTTCGTGAGTGTAGTCCTCAAGAATGGCACTACCCTGACAACTATAGTTTTTCTTTGGGTCGGGCTTTGTAAACTCGATAGGAACCTTCACGCTGAGAGGCTCACCGTCCTTGATTGTCAAAGGTACTTTGAAATCATCAGTTACCTTTACAGAATCCTTATAGTGAGGTGCAACAGGATCGACATTAGCAAAGTCGAACAACATACGTCTGTTCTGAATCTTATGATATTCCACACCATCAACAACGAATGGTTTGAGGAATGCAACTGTATCTTCTGTCATACAGTCAATAGCTGCAGGAGAAACGAAAAGACGTGACTCTGACTTACAGAACTCTGATGGGAAGTCAAATGCCACAGAGAACGTAAGTTTGTTTCCATAACCACGTGTCTTACCCTTGTTAATCTTGACAGACTCCTTCTGACGAGCCTCGACAACCGTTTCCTGCAACATGATGTTATCATTAAGAATCTTGATAACAATATTGCTTGCATTCTTCTCTGTAATCTGAATGATTGGCAGTGGAGCGTATGAGTCTGTATTATACACAACAAGACAAGCACCAACAGGAAGCGGAATTTGGAATTCTCCCTTACTTCCTGGCTCAGTAGTGAACGAGCTCACACCTTCAGCCTTACGAGCCGCCTGATAATCGTGATATTTCTTTACGAAGTCATTAGCAGCATCTTTTGTCCAGAAATACCACACCTTATAACCCTCAGCCTCAAGAGTACTAACCTCTCCAGAACTGTTGGAAACAATAATCTTACCTTTTACTACAACATTCTGCGCATTAGCTTCATTCATACCTATGCAGAAGAAAGCTATAATCGCAATGATTATAGAAGTAATTTTCGAACAATTTCTATATAATAATGCCATAATGATTTATTCTTGATTAATGTATAATGTAAGATATTGTTACACCAAAATTTGTTGGCAAAATATTATATCCTGACGCATTTGCTTTTACCAAACCAAAGATAGGATTATCATAATCATCCCCCTCAAAATATTCTTTCTGATTATAGAATAGCACACCACAACTTCCATGGAAATTGAGTACAAATCTCTGTGACAACTTCATTGCATAACCGACAGTTATACTGGCACCAGCTGCATAGCCATCATAAACCTTACCACCGATTGGGTATTTGTAAGTAGCTCCAAGACCACCAATACCTATAAACTCCTGATGCATTGCACGACCAGAAAGCCAATAGCGGAACTCAGGCTGAACGCCTGCAAACTTGGAATCAATACCCCAAGGCTTGTATCCACCAAACGCATTGAACGCTAAAGAAGTCGAGTTACCTGTACCAACTTCGACACCTAAATTAGGCACACCTGCTACATCCCATATGAAGTTAGTATTGATCGCACACATCTGAGCACGCATACTAACCGAAATTGAGAATGCAATAATCAAAGAAAGTATATATTTTTTCATATTCTTTATGTCCAATAATATTTATTTGATGACCTGCCACTTACCGTAACGACGAGTATTGATTGTATCACGATTAACAAGAATATCATCCTGAATCTTGTATTTCCATATAGCAGGAATATCATTCTTCTTGGAAATATGAACATTATCGTCAAGCAAATCATAAACAGGGATTGAATCAAGCTCATCCATACGGTGATTGATAAGCCAGTCTTTAGATTTATACTCCCACTGTTTAGTTTTCTCATTAAAATGCTTACCTGTAATGGTCATTCGAACCTTCAAATTACCCACGTTATTCTCCACAAGATTGAACTTTGAAGCATGAGATGGAGCAACAATAGGGAACACATCCACGCTTATGCGAACAGTGTCACGACCTGAGCCAAAATCATCAGGAGTCATTTCACCAAAAGCCTTTACTTTAGCCACCTTGCTTGCATTAAACTCCTTAGAACGTAAATCAACACGACAAGGTACGCCATCAATCTCTGCCTCTACTGCATCTATACGTGCAATAGTATCCGTTTTCTTTACATAAAACTCCCACACATAACGCTGTGTCAAACATTCTGGTTCAATCTTGAAGTAATTGTCATTCAAGCTCTCGTCAACATTATAGTTATCGAGGAAAGCAGAAAACAATCTGGCAGTTTTCAAAATAACATCGGAATTATCCACATTATAATCAAGGCCAAGTTGAGTGAGGCCGTAATTTTCATAGAGGAATCCCTTCATATCGTTATAATTAAACGCTATATCATCATATGTAAACACAGCTGCATGATAAGTACCTGCAACAAAATTAACATCGTCATCACCTATGATGTCACCTATATATTTATAGCCTTCTGCTTCTTCCTCAAATCCAAGTGTGAGTGAAGTTCTCCAAGTCTTAAGAACACGGTTCACAAGGAAGCGCATCATCTCTGGCTTATTATCCAAAGTATCATCCACATAAAAGACACAACCATATGGATGAATATTCATACGCTTATATTCCAAGTCTTTAGAGATAAGTTCCTCGTCAGTACCCTGGCTACAAGAATAACCAGAGAAGAGCATTGACATCAAACAGATTGCTCCAATTACACCTTTTATATTATTATATATAGAGTTCATCTTTTTGTCTCCTCAGATTTTATTCTTCATTACCATTGTTTTCGTTCTCATTCGAAGTCTCAGTCTGCTCACCTTCACCATTTGAACTATCTTCTGCGGATTCATTATTTGACGCATTGTCATCATTACCTCCGCCATTGTCCTGCGACTCATTGTTATCCTCATTAGATGATTGCTCATCGTTTGAAGAATTACTTTCTGTAGAAGATTGCTCATCGGATGATTGTCCTGACGAGTCATCAGAAGTCTGCTCCTCTGTAGGAGACTGGTCTTCCGCAACAGGCTGTTCAGTCGATTCGTCTGATGATTCTGGAGACTCACTTTCGTTCTGTTCTATTGGAACAACCTCGTCTCCAGTTTCTGGTGTAGCGTCTGTAGGTTCTGTCACTCCAAGAGAATCACCTTGAGCCATCCTTTCTCTTGCCTCAAGCTTAGCAGCTTTGAGAGAGTCTGAAAGTGCCTCCTTAGCTCTCTTGACCGAATCCTTATAAATTGAATCGTTGACAAACTTTATTCTCTTTGCATTACCTAATGAATCCTTACGGAGAGAGTCTGCAACAAACTTATTACGCTTCATTACAGAGATAGAGTCATTGATTACACGCTGAACAGAATCTCTATAGATTGAGTCTGCAACATAACGTATACGTTCTTCCTTTGCAACGTATGAAGTAGCACGCTCACGATAGTAATCCAACTCTTGCTTGATGATTTCAACCTTCAAGTCAGCATCCTTATCATAAACAATACCCTTGTTCACATATACCGGAGGGAGAATTTCGCTTGAGTCACGCACTGCCTGTTCGATTGCTCTCTCGAGTACCATACGAGGATAAGAATACAATGAATCAGGCCAACTGTTCAATGTCTTACGTGCATCAGCGATGATAGTCTTAACAGGCTTGATATACATAGCATAACTCTTGTCGATCTGCTTCTGTTCCCACTTAGCCTGACGATCGGCTGCCAAAGAGTCAACCAATACGTGGAATGCACTATCTGCATCATATCTCCAGCGATACTGCTGTGTAAGTGGCATCTTGCCGAAGTGATAAACAAAACCAAGACGAAGGTCTGTTACCATTGGGAAAGGAATAAACTTACTATATTTCTCGCCTTCGCGAACGTAAGAATTTGTAATACGGTTAAGTGTATATTCCTGACAAGATGGAAGGAATATCAATCCTGCACTAAGTCCCAATTCCATATCAAGACGTCCTGCCTTCTCATACTCATGGAGTGTACGGATAATACCATACGTACCACCAATAGAGACAGCTGTACCTTGATAACCAGTTTTACCAAACTTAACAGAGAATTTATCAAAACTACCATAGATACCACGATAGAACACAATTGCTGGGTGCTTAAGATATGGATATGTATGCTTAGGATCCGCCTCATTGTAGAAATTCTTTCTACGAAGAGAGAACAATTTATCTATCCATTTCTTGTGTGGGTCTGTATTACCATCAAGAGCATGGGCACCTTCGCCACGTACGAAGCGCTCACGCCAATAATTCTTAAAATCAAAACGGATTTCATTAAGGTTAAACACAGTCGCTGGGTTGAATGTATTAGAACCTTTCCAACGACCCATGACATTAAGGCCAACAGTCCATCTGTTCCAGTTCTCTGGACGAACCGCATATTCAAAACCAATATTAGGACACTGAAGAACCCAAGTTACTGGGTTTGTTCTGACAGCAAGACGGTCTGCTTGCTTTGCGTAAATAACGTGCATTGTATCATCCACGACTTGCGCCTTCACACAAGTTATGAAAGATGCTATAATGAAAAAGAGTGACGATAAGAATACGCGATGAACATTATGTCTACTCAAATATCCCATTCTGAATTCTTTTATTTATAAAATACTTAACTTCTGTTATTACAATAAGTGTGCTCCCGCATTTTTGCCTTTTGCATCGCAATACAGAAAGCATGCAGAAAAACAACGTGACAAAAAAAAATATCCCGAGCGAATGCTAATTCCCCCTACGGTTTTTTTCACCACCTTCACCAAATCGAATGCAAATATACGGATTATTTGCAAAATTGAACATAGAATTCATACAAAAAAAACAATAATTGACCAACTAATACTAAAAAAGTCTTAAAGAAGTTAAAAAAGGGGTGTTTCAAATACAACTACGAAGTAAAAAATACCGATGAATACGCTTTTACCCAAATTCATATAGTACGTTCGGACAAAAAGAGGTATCTTTGCCACGATTATACTAACAAAATAAATAACAAAATGAATAAAGTATTCGGAACATTTATTGTATTGTCTGTATCGCAAATGATGCTAAGCAACGCAAACGCACAGACGGGAACGGATTATCTCAATGCCTACAAGATCTCAAATTGTGCTATTCCTTTTGATGTAGAATCAGAAGGAAAGCCATTCCATATTACATGGGGTATGGATACTGCATGGGACTGGGACTTCAATGTCAATCGTGGTATTGCACACATCACCAAGGAACATCTCAAGACTGGACGTGTTAGTTTCCAGCCAATTGACATTGTTACTGATAATGGTGATGGTACTTATACTCTTTCTGACCGTCAGAAAAAAAGACTTGACGTACGTATCAATATGATCAAGACTACCGGCACGAAAGAAATCAACCTCAACTGTGACCATGAAGTTCTCTTCTATAAGGTAGATAACAGAGGTTATTGTGATAATAAGGTAGAGGACTTTACTGGCAAGAACAACTATGGTGGCAAGCCTGTTGAATGGTACAAGCTTATCAAGGCATGCGTGCAGTATTGTGCAACAAAAGGACTCAAGGTGATAAGTGTTTCACCATTCAACGAGTCAGACTTCGTCAACTGGCACCAATATTATGGAGACGAGAATCAGGGAATGAAGGATTTCCTTGCCATTGCAAAGCTTATCAAGGAAGACCCATTCTTTGACGGTATTCGTGTATGTGGTGGTAACACTCTCAACTGCGACCGTGCACTTCCTTGGTACAACGCACTCAAGGAGTACCTCGACGAGGGTAACACTCACCAGTTGGCAGGAAGCTTTGACACTTACGCCAACTTCTTTACTCAAGTAGTTAAAGATGGCAAGTTGGGTACAGCTGACGAGCTTCATAACGTAGGCGAGGCTATCGTAGGAGCAGAATATGGTATGACCACAGGTATCTGGTGGGGATTTGACGGACGTGCAAGAGGACAGTTCTGCAAAGACTCCAATGAAGGTGTACGTCTCGGCTATGGCGAGGACAGAGGTTCATGGACATCTGGTGCCGTTTATCGTAACGACAAATACAACGAGATTCACGCATTTTTCGGAAGTTCTGAGCGTCAAGCAAACGATGCAACATACAGCCTTGTTTCCAAGAACAAGGATGTATATTTCAACGGTTTCGGACCAACACGCGAATACATCGTTGACATGCCAGGTGGAACAGGCTATCAGAAAGGTCAGATAAACGCAGAAAAACTCATAGACATCACTTATGGTGAGGATGTACCACAAGAGTACATCAATGGTACTTATCAGATTATGAGCTACTACGGTAAGGGACTTCTCTCAACTGCAGAATCCACTCCACAGAACGCAGCTACAGTAAAGACAAACGCAAGAAAGGCAAATGCAACTAATCAGCAATGGGTTGTAAAACCATGTTCTAAGACTGATGCTGATGGCGACATAGGTGGATGGTCATTGATGCTTAACAATAATGACAAGAGATTCCTCAACATTCTCAATGCAAACCTGAACACTGGTGCTACAACAATCGTTTACACACACGATGGCAAGAGATTCCTTGAGGAAAAATGGTATCTAAAGTATGCTGGCGAAGGATGCTGGTACATCATCAGCGGTCTCAGCAACAAGGCTCTCAGATGTACAAGCAAGAGTGCCAGTGCTTCAGTTTCACTTGGAGAATGTCCTACAGCAAATACAGCAGCATCAACAAGACAGCAGTATATGTGGCGCTTCATGCCAACAGATGCTCTTCCAAACAACAATGCACCTGTATGGGGCGACAAGACTGTCAATACTGTTGGCTACAACTCAAGCATTAAGGTCACTTGGACTCCTATCGAGGACGAGACTGTAACATATAATGTACTCCGCTCTGTTGCAGGACAGAACAACTACAACACTATCGCGCGTTCAATACACGGAGGTTCATTCTTTGACAACACAATTCTCCCAGGAACATACGACTACAAGATCATTCCTGTTGCTTACAACGGCACACGAGGCGAGGCTTCAGATGTGGCAACTTGCAACACAATTGAGGGTGATGCACTCCTTGCACAGTATCAGTTCGACAGCAACCTTGATGACAACTCAGTCAACCAGATTGGAATGGCAGTAAACGGTACTCCTTCATACTCAAATCTTATATACAAGTCAGGAGCAAAGGCACTCAACCTTTCTTCACAGAGCACATTCATGACTGTATCGCCATCACTCACTAATCGTGACAATATGACTATCATGATGTGGGTACGTTGGAATACTGGCGGCAACCCATGGCAGCGTATCTTCGACTTCGGTAACAACACAAAAGAATATATGTTCCTCACACCATCCAACGGAAGTGAGATGCGCTTCGTTATGAAGAATAATGGTGACGAGCAGATTCTTTCAACATCCAAGTTAACTGTAAGCACTTGGAAGCATATTGCAATTACATTCAACAAGGTTGGCGAAGGTGATGATGCCAAAGAGCATGTTGAGCTCTACATCGATGGTAAGAATGTTGGTAGCAAGGACTTCACTATCTTCCCTTCACAACTTGCCCCATCGCTCAACTATGTAGGACGCAGTATGTTCTACAGTGACCCTAACTTCAAGGGATACATTGACGACCTCCGTTTCTACAACTACGCACTCACTTCTGACAAGATTAATGAGGCAATGGCAGACACTGAGGCTAAGTCAAGAGACCTCAGCGACCTCTCCACATCAGTTGAGACTGTCAAGAACATCAACAATACAACTCCAAGTGCAACATTCACACTTGATGGCAAGAAGATTTCCACATTCCACAAGGGAATCAACATCATCAAGTTCTCTGATGGTTCTTCTGTCAAGATTATAAAGAAATAACTTTTCAGACTCAACGGAGTTATGAAGGTCACTCTACTTCATAACTCCGTTATATTTAGAATAAAACAAATTCAAACAAACCAACACTAACTCATGAAGAAAAGCCTACTAATTTCACTCATGTGTCTCTGTGCAAGTTCTATGTTCGCACAGAAATACACAACTTACTTATTTGCATTTTTCTCCAACAACTCACCCGACGGCGAACAAGTGCGTTTCGCACTATCCGATGACGGTTTCAACTACACAAGTCTCAACGATGGACGGCCAGTAGTGGCATCAGACACTATAGCCATTAAGAAGTCTGTACGCGACCCACATATCCTACGTGCAAAGGACGGAAAGACATTCTACATGGTACTCACAGATATGCGCTCAGACGAGGGATGGCAGTCTAACGACGGACTCATACTCATGAAGTCAACAGACCTCATCCACTGGCAGCATACAGCCATAGACTTCCCTACCCGATTTCAGAATATTCAGGAACTCAACGCCGACAACCTACACGCAGTATGGGCTCCACAGACTATTTGGGATGCAGAAGCAAAAAAATACATGATATACTATAGCATAGGACGTCATGACTGGGAATATCCAACAGAAAGGAGCAACTTCAAGCAGCCATATTTCAAGCTCTTCTATTCCTATGCTAACGAGGATTTCACCGACATCACAGAGCCTAAACTCCTCTTCGACTTCGGCAAGGCAAGTATTGACGGCGACATTGTGTATGACAAGGTAAACAAGGAATACGTGCTGTTCTTCAAGGACGAAGGACGCTCCGTCATCAACCCTCTCGGACCTAACGGAGGATGGCGCACTCGCCAAGGAGTGATGCGAGCAACAAGCAAGCATATCACTGGTCCTTACATAACGGAGTGGAAACACCTCCAGAAACCATGGCAGTACCCTGTAGAAGGCTCAAGTGTCTTCCCTCTTATCAACTCTGACGAGTACATCCTCATGTACGATTGCTATGCCAACGGTCATTATCAGTTCTGCAAGGGCGACCTCAAGAACTTCACATACGTAAAAGACACTCCTACAAAAGGCACGTTCACACCACGCCATGGTTCTGTCATCCACATCACAGATGCCGAACGCACACGACTTGAAGCATGGTCACGCCTCTCCATAGCACTTCGCAAGCTCCGCGAAGCAAAGACAGACGGTCTCAATGCTAAGGCACTCACACAGCGCAACGCCATCATCACAATGGCAGAAAAAACACTTGCCACAAAGTCTGATGCCAAGTCTTTCAACAATGCTCTCAAGAAAGTAGAAAAGTGCAAATAGGCGTTAGATTGAACAGAAACCATATACACCATATATCTAAAGATATAAATATCTCGAGCAAAAAAAGCCCCACGTCTTACAATGAGACATGGGACTTTTTTTGATTCTCCGCCACAGGATAGCAAGCATGTGCATCAGTCGAAACGAGCTGACTCTTCATCCACCATAATGGTAAGGGTACTGTCGTTCTCCTGTACCCCTGCTGCTTGCTTCTGTTTCTGTTGATCGAATGCAAAATACATAAATCCAATACATACACCTATTACCACAAGTCCGAGAAACATAGTTCCGAACATCATAGCACGGTTAAATCTTGTTGCTCTGTTGTTTACTGCCATAGTATTTGTAATTTTTGAATGAGGAATTAGGAATGAGAAATTAGGAATGGATAGTGAAAATGAAAAAATAAGCGAATCGGTCTCACTGACCACCGAGAAATAATTAGGAACTGTAAGTGAAATCGCTATTACTCACCACTATCAATTCCTCATTCCTCATTCCTAATTCCTAATTATTTAAAGTTTCTACCGCTTTCTCGAGATCCTCGTCATCTTTTAGTGATTCTTCCACGCATCCTGCCTGGAAATAGTAACGCTTGATAATCTCCTGCGCCATTACCTTCATGATATTCTTTTTGTGGATATCAAGGTCACGGTCGAGGTTATGCTGTAACTTTGCCTCAAGAGCCTCAAACTCTGGCTTAGCATCATCATAGTAGCCCTCAAACTTTGCCATCTTCTTGAGGTCTTCAAGACGCTTCTCACTCATGCGGTCGTACTTGAAGTTGCTTGCCTTGAGCATAGTCTTGAACTCTTCAAAATCACTCTCAGTTATTGTGAAGTCCTTTACTGCTGGTATCGTTGCATGAGCCTGTGCATACTTCGTTCCCCAGTCAATAAGAACATCATCATTGCTTACGTAGAAGATAAGGTTAGGCAGAGTATCATGCTTAACCTCTATGTCTGGCATGATACCGCCACCGTCTTTCACTACACGTCCCTTGCTTGTATGGAATATATGCTTGAGACTGTCTGCCGTTGTGTCTTTCTCTCCCTCACGTCTTTTCTTGTAGTCGATAGCTTGAATACATCTACCTGATGGGATGTAGTATTTTGAGGTCGTAAGCTTGATGCTTGTGTTATAAGGCAAATCTCTTGGACTCTGTACAAGTCCCTTGCCGAATGTCTTGCTACCGATGATGGTTGCACGGTCAAGATCCTGGAGTGAACCAGAAACAATCTCAGCTGCCGAAGCCGTGTTTCCATTTACGAGAACAGCAAGCGGGATGTCGATGTCGAGTGGCTCATACTTTGTGGAGTATGTGCTGTTGGCATTTTTCACCTTACCCTTTGTCTCTACTATTTTCAAGCCCTTTGGGACAAAGAGATTGACTATATCCACAGCTTCAGAAAGGAGGCCGCCACCATTGTTACGCAGGTCAAGGACTATTCCCTTTGCACCTTTCTCCTTGAGGCTGATAACCGCCTTGCGTACGTCCTTGCTACAGTTCTCCGTGAACTGGGTAAGGTTGATGTAGCCCATATCCTTATAGATACCTGAATACACGAGTGCAGGCAGTTTGATGTTCTGACGTGTAATGCTGAACTCTCTTGTCTTCTTCTCGCCCGGGCGCTTGACCTGAAGCACGAATGTTGTACCTGGCTCACCACGGAGCATATCACTCACGTCGCCTGTCTTCATTTCCTTTGTTATGACCTTGCCATCTACCTTTGTGATGACATCACCCACTTTCAGTCCTACGAGTGATGCAGGCATACCTTCGTAAGGCTCACCTATGATGATGGTGGAGTCTTTGCGCAGGCGTATGATGGAACCGATACCGCCGTACTTGCCTGTAGTCATAATCTTGAGGTCACGCATATCCTCCTCAGCATAGAACTCCGTGTAAGGGTCAAGATTGCTGAGCATAGCATCTATACCCACCTCTATCACTTTCTTTGCATCGAGGGTATCGACATACAGCATATCCAGTTCCCTGTATAGGGTATTGAATATATCCAAATTCTTCGCAACCTCAAAGCTATGTTCCTTCTGTGCCATTGCCGTACTTGACAGAGCAAGGCAAACTGCTGTTATTATGTTTTTGTAGTTTATCATCTTATTTCCATGTCAAATTTCAATTTTATTAGCCTCCTTTTTTCGAATGGCCGCCCCGTTACTTCCCTGCGGTCAGTGAGATCGCTTCGCTAAGTTGAGGGGTCGGGGGCTTTTCTCCGCCAAAGTTACGAATATATAATCAAATTCTTCGCACTTCATTCTTCATTCTTCATTTTTTAGCGTATTTTTGCACAATATGGATAAAGAGTTTGAAAAAATAATAAGACGATATAACCAATACCTGCGTTTGGAGAAGTCATTCTCTCCAAATACGGTGGAGGCGTACAATAATGATTTGGACAAGTTCCTCCGTTTCCTTAGTGACGAAGGCATAAGCTATAAGGATGTACAGCTGAAGGATGTTCACCAGTTCTCATCTCTGATGATAGACATGCAGATTGGTGCAACTTCACTCTCGCGCATCCTCAGCGGTGTCCGTAGTTTCTATAGGTTCCTTCTTTTGGAGGACATTATCGAGGTCGATCCTACGGAACTACTTGAGTACCCTAAAAAGGCACGCAAGCTTCCAGATGTTCTGAGTGTGGAGGAGGTTGATGCCATAGAGTCCGTTATAGACCTTAGCCAGCCAGAGGCACAGCGTAACAAGACTATCATTGAAGTGCTTTTCAGTTGTGGACTTCGTGTCAGCGAACTGTGTAATCTCAAGCTCAGCGACCTTTACCTTGGCGAGGGCTTCATCAAGGTGATGGGTAAGGGTAGTAAGCAGCGTCTTGTACCGATATCTTCTAAGGCGATAAAGGAATTGAATCTGTACTTTGAGGACAGGAAGCATGTTGATATTAAGCCTGGCTATGAGGATTATGTCTTTGTGAGTAAGTTCCGTAAGAAGAACTTGTCCCGTATCATGGTTTTTCACATGATTAAGGAACTCGTGGAACGTGCAGGCATACATAAGACTGTATCACCTCACACCTTCCGCCACAGTTTTGCCACCTGTCTCCTTGAAGGAGGTGCTAATCTTCGTGCCATACAGGCTATGCTCGGTCATGAGTCCATTGCCACCACGGAGATTTATATGCACATCGATATGTCACATATCAGAGAGGAGATACTAAAACACCACCCACGGAATCAAGGGACCCACCCCAGCCCTCCCTATAGGGAGGGGGACTAATGCACAAGGGACCCACCCCAGCCCTCCCTATAGGGAGGGTGGGCTCTCTCATATTAACATAAGCGTCCTTTCACCGTACACGGCGAAAGGACGCTTAGTTTTGTTTTTAAAGGTCAGCACCCGGAGGCCGCCCCCTTTGGGGGTCGGGGGGCTGTCCTTATGGATGAACGAGCGTTCCTATTTCCTCACCTTCTATCACCTTCTTGAGGTTACCCACGATGTCCATGTTGAACACATATATCGGGAGGTTATTCTCCTTGCACATGGCAGTAGCGGTGATATCCATCACACGGAGGTTACGCTGGAGTACCTCGTCGTATGTTATCTCTGTGAACTTAGTGGCAGTAGGGTCCTTCTCTGGGTCTGCAGTATATACGCCATCCACGCGAGTACCCTTGAGCATGACATCTGCCTCTATCTCTATGCCACGGAGACTTGAACCTGTGTCTGTGGTGAAGTATGGGTTTCCAGTACCTGCACTCATGATGACAACCTCGCCATTCTCCATTGCATCAATTGCCTTCCACTTGCTGTAGAACTCACCGATAGGTTCCATGCGGATGGCAGTGAGTACACGGCTCTTGCAACCTATTGCACCGAGTGCGCTGCTCACGGCAAGAGAGTTGATGACTGTGGCACACATACCCATCTGGTCACCCTTCACACGGTCAAAGCCCTTACCAGCCCCCTGAATACCACGGAAGATATTACCACCGCCAATTACTATACCAATCTGTACACCCATGTCATGTATCTCCTTAATCTGACGTGCATAGTCATTGAGACGCTGAGTGTCTATTCCCTGCTTTGCATCACCTGCCAGGCTCTCACCTGAGAGCTTCAGCAATATACGTTTGAATCTTGCCATTTCAATATCTTCATTTGTTTTCTTCTGCAAATATACAGCTTTCTTTGCAAATATCAAATAAGACTTCTGATATAAGAATCCGATACGCTACTTATCTCACTTTTGTCGTATATAGTCAGTAAGTCAATATGAGGTGTTGGAGACGACACATTCACATTATATGTGATAACACGTGCTCCTCCAGATTTACCTTTGCCTTTTGAGGTTATTGCCATTCTGACTTTTCTTATACCATCACCAAGGTCTATGCCAAGGAATGGATTTTCGGTCAGTTCATCAAGCAGATGGTTATAGTCAGTCTGAAGCGAAGGATATTTCTTGCTCAAACGTTTCATCTGTTTCTTGAATTCTGCGGTGTAGCCAATAGTAACTTCCATGACTGTTTAATTATCTAATTCGTCAAATAGACAGCGTGCGTCTGGAAGTTTCCTTCCGTTCTTATGAGCTTCACGAACCTCCGTTAGAGCTGATGACATGGTGTCTTTCACATAGCGTTCCTGTGCTTCTCTCTTTTCGTCAGATAAAAGAGCAGAAAGCCTTGTTGCCAAAGTCTTCTGTACAGATTTCTTTTGGTTGACGATTAGCGACCATAGAGCTTCTGTATTACTTACGGTCTCTATGTTTGTTGTGTTTAAAACTACTGACATATTTCTATATTTTGTATGATAAGCACTTCTACTTTTTGTTTTCTATATTTACACTTGCAAAAATAAGACTAATTATCTTATCCACCAAAGGATATGGGAATAAATGAGGAAAATTCAGGTCAGGGTGGGTCTATAGTCTATAACAAAGGGGCGATGCTTACGCACCGCCCCCATCGTTATCATAGATTGTAATCTTTATTTCCACAGATCGCCCCAGTCCTCATCATCGCAACGAGAACGACCGAGTACAGGATCACCTTCCTCGATAGGGCCTTCTCCAATGGAGAGACAGATTGCCATCTGTTTTCCTTTGAACTCTGAAATTTTTGTTTCAGGAATTATATAAAATTTCTTCATTTTCATCACCTATTCTATTTTAGAGTTCAACTTTACTGTATAAATTTCTTTCTTGTAGTACCGTCGCTCATCTTGAGGATGTTGATACCAGGCTTGAAAGTCTTTTGTGGAACACCATTAGCAGAGTAGATTCCGACAATCTCAATCTCTTGGTTCTGATTGTCGCTGTTCTCAATGCTTGTTGTCATCTCAATAGCCTCATCAAGTTCGAAGACGAACTTACGTATGCGTCCTGGATTGCTCTTGTCGTATGTTGGGTCAACAAGGTAGCAACGGTTTGCAGGAATATCTGGTGTGTAAACATTTTCATCCACCACATAGAAGCAAGCCCACATATCAGGACGTTTCATAGAGAGCAAGTACCAACCGTCTTGTGCTGTCTTTACTTTCATTTGACGAGTTGTCTCATCGTACTCACCTTCCCATCCTTCAAGATATACATCATCAGATGTTTCATCTGGACGATAATATCTTACAGAAGCAACACGGTCATCATAGTCTTCACCAGAAGCAATACCATGATAGCCTTCAGGATTTGAAGTAAAGAGAACTACAGGTACGTGAGCTGGAATAATTGGTCTATCACCACCCTTATACTCCAAACTACCCTTTCGAGTTACCAAAGTACCATTCTTACCCTGATACACAATCTTATCCCAATCCTGATGGAGTTTAAGAGTTGTAAAGTTGAATATCTCACCAGTAGTAGGATGTCTATACTCATGAGATTTATCCTCCTTACCTGTAACAAGGAATGCAGTAACACCTTCTGGTAGCGTAGCATCGAACGGAGCGATGAATGTACCATAATGAGCACCTGGCTTAATCTCCATAATAGCATTTGGCCAACGATACAACTTAATGTTAGAGACAACCATTGTCCAAACCTGAGTTGGATTAGCATTACGGAACACAATCTTATACGTCTCAAGATTATCGAAGTTCTCAAGAGTATTCTTGTAGTTCTTGGTTGATGCCTTAGGTGTGTGGAATGTGAATCTCAACATGTCAGGCAACTGCGTTGTATCAGAGATACATACATTAGGAGAATATACCCTTGACGCACCTGTTATCAATTCGTTTGTCTTCGCATTGCGAACCTCAATCCTGATAGAACCATTCTGACCTTCGGTGTAGTAACCGAAATTGCAACTGAACACGTATGTCTGGTCAGGGTCGAGTGGCATCTCGAAGCCTGCAGAGTCACCATAAGTATAGACTGACTGAGGAGAACAATATCTAAGAGAAGTCTTATCGTCTGGGAACTTAAACATTGCAGCAGTACTGAATGTATTCTCCTCGCCATCGAGGTTTACAGAACCCTTGAGATTGTCGAACTTAGCCCAAGTTGGGTCGGCTGTAGCACATGATGCTGACATACCACCAGTCTTTGGCTGTGGCACTGAAGTATCGTATATCTTCCAACCGAACAACTCATTATAGAGGCTCTGATGAACAAGTGAGAAGTTAGCATTGTAAACTGCATTCACATCCTCATTCTGAATCTTCCACTTAGAAAGTTCAGGGTGATCAGGGTCCTCATAGAGAGCCTTGATGTACTCGTTGACCTGATACTTTGTACAGTGGTTGAAACCATCTTCCTTGTAGTTAGACTCCAAGTACCTGCGTGCAGCGTTATGAGTCTTGATAGCGTCACGGTTTGTATATGGAGAGTACTCACCAACATTGAAACCGATCTTCTTCTTCTCATCACGACGTATAAGCTCCCAGAGCTTTGCAATTTCCTCGTCAGAAGCAGGATCATCCTCCTCATAGAACTTGAGTTCACGAACTGGGATGAACTGGCAGAACTTCCATGCCAACCAGTTGGCATTAGTGTTCTCGATGTCGAAGTAAACGCGAGCATCATGGTTGTCCTTTGCACGTACGATGATAGAGTCAACCTCAAATTCCTGTGATACAACACCGAGGTGTGAGTCTTGGCGGATTTCACCCTTACAGATATCTACTGGCTCTGTATTGTATGTTGGAACGCCGTTGTTCTCCTTCACACGGTCAGTAGAAACTCGAACAGAGATACCTTTCAAGTCTGCAGGGTTAGTACCTGACTCGTCAGTAACACGAGTGAGCACCTTCATCTTGTAGAGCCATCCAGGCTGAAGGTTGATAGCCCTTGCGTGGATAGTAGCATTCTCAAGAGCACCATTGTCTGTCCAGTACTCGATGAATGGAGTAGTCATCTGAGAAGTGGTCTCACTCATACTCTCGTCAGTAACCTCCGTTGACCAAGTATTGATATGGAAGTTTCTGTCAGCCCTTACATCCTCCCATGAAGCAATTTCTCTATTAAGCGTCCATGCATCGAAGATGTAGTAGAGAACAGGGAATTTTGTGTAAGCAGAAATATCCTGTGCAACATCGCGATTGAAGCCTACGAAACCATTCTGGAATATCATATAGAGCATGGCCTTGATTTGATCATTGTCCAATGCTCCTGCATCCCATCTTTTATCATAGTCAGTCAACAGCTGCTGAGCGAAATCCCACGCTTCCTTTGAATACACATTACTCTTCGCTATGTAATTATAGCAAGAATCAATATAGTATCTTGCCTTCTTGTAGTACTCCGCTGACTCCTTAGCTTCTGCAATGGCATCAATGGCAGCAGCAAGATAAACAGGCTGCTGATCATCATGGAACATTTCAAGAGCAGCTGTCTGCTTGTCACGTACTTTCTGATTTATCTTGATATCAGCAGGTACGGCTTCGTCATCAACATCAATGTCTCTTGAGATGTACTCAAGCTGGAAGTTATCAACACGTATTTGTTCACCCTTCCTGAGGGTACCGATAATACCGAATGTAATACGCTTACCGTTCCAAGACACAAGAATCTGCTCTACTTCGCGAGCCTCATCCGTGCTTGTATTTGGAGTAATAACAGTCTTAAGCTCGTTACCATAGATAGAAACAGTCTTTGAGTTAGTATATATAGTAGCCTTAAGCCTATAGATACCAATCTGAACTGAATCGATGTCCTGGTAGTAGTTAATCTGAACAGGAGCATCGTTATCGTTGACACGGTATGCATAACGCGCACCTGTAGCACGAGACCATGGCATGGTTGCCACTTTGGCATTATCAAGTGGCTTGTAGCCAGACTGTGCGCCCCAATGCGCTCCATGATTTTCAAAGCTTGGATTATAGATTGCACCTGTCCAGTCTGTATGCTCTGTCACCTGTGCCTTAGTGGCAACACGGAGAATGTCCTCAAGGGCATCCATCTCAGCCTTACCGTCGGTGATGTCACCATTATTGTAAGCCGTTTCTATGTAGCCAACTTCCTTCTGGAACTTAGCATAACCAGCCTCGTCAAGTTGCTTAGCCTTTTCAAGGAACGCACTGATTTCTTCGTAAATCTTGATAGAACTGAATGTACGGTTTGTATATTCCTTTACTTGATCATTAAGCTGTATCAATACGTCTGTACGTGAATCCACATCACAAGCCTTTGCTGAGTTATATGCATTCATAAGGAGAGCAAGTGAATCCTTGTTCATAGGCTTCGTCCTATAGAGGTCTGCATACTCCAAAGTCTTCTGCAACTGCTCATACAAGTCCTTATTGTCGATAGCTCCAAGGAACTCAAGAGTGAAGGCATCTACCTTATACCATCCACCCTTGACCTTTGGATAGTTGTCAGGGAAGAGATTACCTGGAACGCTACCATCCGCAGCAACACCACCGACAGCACCGATTGTCAACTGGCGGTTTGTAACCTTAACCTCAACCTCAGCCTTTACAGCATGCTGCTTAGCAGCGTCACGATTGGTGTAACCAGGATTGTTCATAGGTTCGCTATGAACGTCGTTACCAAAGAGGAATACGTAGAAGTCGTTGAATGTAGCTACGTATGCAGAGATACGATACTTACCATTAGGGATGTCCTTGATGGTCTGCTTAATCATTTCACCACGCTCACCGTTCTCATATGTCCAAGTATTGAAGAGGTTGTTGAACAATGGAGCATCACCTTCATCACAACCGTCAACCCATGTAGTATAGTTAGCATTACCGTATGCAGGCTTGACGCTTGTCTCTCCTCCTGCATTGGTTGTCCATCCAGTAAGGTCACCAGTCTCGAATCCAGGGTTCTCAATAAGTTCTGTGAAGTCACCCTTTGACTGAGTAGTGAGACCCTCATGATAAGCATTCTTAACAATATTCCTATCAGCAGCTGTAAGAGTGCTATCAGCATAAGCCTTCAGGATCTGCGTCATCAACTCATCAAACCTCGTGCGTCCAAGTTCATCGAAGCCTCTACCATTGTTGTAGTCATCCGCAGCCTGCACATAAGTATCAATATCGATTGCGATATCCTCATAGAGCTTGACTGAATTCTCAGCTGCCTTTTCTGCCTTTTTGAATGTCTGTCCGTTGACAATAGAAGGATCTTCTCTGAATGCATTCATTGCATTCTTAAGATCTGCCAAGACATCCTTATTCATCCTCTGGTCGATGTAATTGTTTGTTGCGTTGGCAATCATCTCTTCAGCCTGTTCTGATGAGTATGTCTGACCCTCGTAAGTAAGCTTGAGCATCTTGAATGAAATCCAGTGGAAGTTAGCATGGTCAATATCGAAGTAGAACTCTATATCACCTTTATCATCCACGAAGAAGTCAACCTCATCCCACGCATAGAACACACCGTTTGCAGCAGGATCAAAACGCGAATTACTCTCCATTTCGTTGGCTTTAAACTTGTAACCTGTTGGTGCAGAAGCGTTCTTGTCCACTGTTACGAGACGAGCCATGATACCGATCTTGTAACGACCAGGCTTGTAGCCATGCTCAACAGAGTGTACAATCTTGACGTGATGTCTGCCAAGATAATAATCAGCACCATCGCCTGTCCAGAACTCCGCGAATGGGATTGTCATAGGAGTACCACCGTCTTGACCCGTCTCTGCTTCATTTGACCATGTGTTCACATGGAAATACTCAGATATTGGGTGGCTACCGTCGTAAGTAATCTCGACATCATTTTCATCATAAATCTTCCAGTCCTTAACGAAAGCATTAGCCCTATCGTTCCAAGAGAACTGGTTCTTTACATATCCACTTGTACACTCCCAGTTAGAGACTGCATCTGTCATCACAGCACCCTGAGTTGTCTGTTCCTTGATTGCCTTGACATAGTTGTTCTGCACATTTGAGAGTTCCTCTGATCCATCGGAAATCTCACCATTAGTCCACTTTGTCTGAATTGTAGCGACATAGTCATTGAATGCAGCCTTACCTGTTGCATCGAGCTTGTTACCCTTCTCTATGATAGCGTTGATGTTGTCATAGACAGAAACAGAAGTCTGAGCAGCCTTGTTGTTTGATTTGAGGTTTGCGATAGCACTTTTCAAAGCCTCTTCGTCATTTCCATTGACAACGCTTTCTCCCGTGTGCTGTGCAACACGGAGGGCATACTCAACATCCTTGTTCATCTTCTTCTTGAGAAGGGCTGTTGCGTTACCAAGCTCATTAGTAAGTTCTTCCTTGAATACTGAGAGATCCTTAGGACCATTATATATAAGGTGGAAATTATCTACCTTGAACCATGACTGGTCATTACCGCTAAGAACGGCAGTTGCTCCACCTGAAGCCCATGCAGTAATCTTGACGTTTGAGATTTCGTCAAGGCTGAAGTCGATAGACATTGGCACACCTGTGTTCTCGGGCTGTGACTCCTTCATTGTTGTCAACTCATCCACATTAAGGTGGACGTATCTGAAGTCCTCATTGTTGCTGCGAGTAGATGCCATCACTGCTGTGAGGGTATATGTACCAGGAGCAAGACCCTTGAGAATCTGGCTGATTGGACCACCCGCGCCGTTGGCCCATGTGTTATAGAGCCAAGAGCCATCAGAACCAGTCATAGGATATGGACTTGTACTTGTTGACCTAATGCCTGTATCAACACCTACATCCACATAGGTCCAACCTGTGAGATCACCTGTTTCAAAACTTGGGTTGACGATAGCGAGGTCTGTGACATCAGCATTCTTGCCACGGTCAAAGATCTTGGCAGCATTGAGACCTACGAGAAGCTGGTCCTCATTCTGGAGCAGACCTGCCTCCACGATTGGTTTACGAACTTTCTCGTTATACAGTTTCTGAGCATCTTCACCGAGCTTGCTCACCTCAGTATCATACTTGGAAACGATCTCGCCGTAAAGGCTGATAGACTTGTTAGCGGCAGCAATTGCCTTTGTAATATTTACGATAGCATCAGCAATGCTCTTAGGGTCAGAGAAATCAGGGATATTGTTAACAGCAGCCTGAAGGGCTTGCTTGTACTCAGCACCCATTGGCTTGTTAGCATCGAGAATAGCCTTACCTTGCTTGCTGACTCCGCTGTACCTCGGATTAAGAACCGTAACATCCTTCGTCATACCGAAGTAGAGCAACTGAACATTATCAAAGTATGCGTTAATACCACTTCCACCGCCTTCGAATCCGATAGTAAGGGTATTGTCCCAAACAGTAACGTAGATTGTGTCAAGACGATATTGTTTAAGCATAGTTTCGTCAGTTGACACAAAATTACGTGACCAAGTTGGTATATCATACTTTTGATCAACTTGTTTGAACTTCTTTGACTGTTTCTTTGATGCATCCTGCACGTACAAAGTTGGCACGTACACATCGCTGGCTGATGGTGTACCGTTATATACTGCGTACGCAACGACGCCATAATCTCCATTAGGAATGGTTGTAAGCGTCTGGTAGATGTTCATCTTTTTATTCTCCGCAGCTGCAATGAAGTTCCTGTTCTCACCCCAAATATTTGAGAGTCCTTCAACAACCGTCCAGCCATTGGTATTAGCATCGCCGTCTGGGTTGAGGTTACGAGAGAAGTCTGGGTTGTCAAGGAAAGGAGTAGCACTCATGAAGAAATCTCTTGTAGCGTTGTCGTAGAGGTCCTGAGCAAGGTCCTCATCAGTGAACAACTCCCACACAAAATTCTTCGCCTGCGAATCCTCATTGTTTATATCCTTACCTGATACCTGTGAGTTGTTTGACTCGCCAGGAACATCCTTTGCAAGAAACACAGTCTGACCATAAAGGTTGGTGTAGTAGATAAAGAAATAGTCCTTACCTACACCCTGGCTGAACTCTGTGCCATATTCATCATCGATGGCCTTAATTTCAGCAGCAGTCAACTTATGGAACTTGTAACCAGATGCTGGTGATGTCTGGTCGATGAAGATCTGTGGGTCACCACGTGGCTCACCAATCTGTTTACCTGTGTTACCTCCACGGACAGACGCGTCCCTGAAGATGTAACCGTTTGAACCTGCCTTACGGGTAAGCTCGATTTTGTCACCCGCAGACTTAAGTGAAAGACGAGTACCCCAAGAGTTGGCTCCGGCGAAGAATGTTCCCGCCTCGGAGTTACGGATGTAGTACAGACCCTCTGGCACGACGTCCTCAGTGAGCAAGTCACTCACGTTATAGGCAGCGGCATTCTCAGCGCTTGACGGCTCCCAAGGGGATTCATCAGGCGTCCTGAGCGTGCTTCGTGCTTCGGCGCTTCCACCAATGCTGAGCAAGGCTGCAGTAGCCAACATCAGCAATTTACGTAGATTCCTTTTCATGTTAATTTTTTTATTTATTGTTAATTTTTACTTTTCCTATTTGATTAACTTTTAGCGGTTGGTGTAATTATATAATCAAGATTCAATCACGATTTCATAGCGGAAGGATTGTTTCGCAAAGAAACCTTACAGCCCGCAAACGTCCAGATAGTGACAAGCGGAAACAAGTTTTCACCGGCTTCCTGATCTCTGTTCGTTCTCTGTTGGTTTGAAAAGCCGCCAATTAAATCTTAAGACATAATTCTCAAGTCATAATTTTCGAATCATTCATATACTCATTCATTCTTGCCATCACTCGTTAATTTTGTTTTTTCTATATTCTGTTCATTCTAAGTTTAGGGTGAACGTAACGTAAGTGTACAATACGCCCATAATATCTGGTGCAAAATTACTCATTTTCATCCAAAGCACATTATATAAAAGCAAAAAAAAGCTTATTTTTGGTCGATTGTAGCACACAATGTACTAAAATCGCATGTCGAGTTTACAATTTCAGGTGAAAAATGGGGGCTTTTTAAACACAGAGTGCAAAATAAACGGGTTGAAACACAGAGAGCACAGAGAACTCAGAGGATTATTTAACACAAACCTTTAGCTCGGCGGAGATAATTAACTCAAAAAATTTATGATAATTCGTGGTCAATTACATGATAATTCGTGCAAAACAAAAGGGTTGAAACACAGAGAAAGGCCCTCTCCCAACCTCTCCCTTTCAGGGCGAGGAGAAAGAATGCTCTATCGCTGATAAGTTGATGAACAGAGTAACTCAGTCCCCTCCCTGTAGGGAGGGATAGGGCGGGTCTTCCTCCGTGAGCTCAATGGAGCACAAGCGACCTCTGAGAACTCGGTAAGGGTCAGCAGTACAATAAACTCAGTGAGCTCCGTGCCTCCGTGGGATTATAAAACTCAACCATACAGGCCGAAAACATTTATGATAATTCGTGGTCAATTACATGATAATTCGTGCAAAATAAACGGGTTGAAACGCAGAGAACATAGAGAAAGACCCTCACCCAACCTCTCCCTTTTAGGGCGAGGAGAAAGAATGCTCTATCGCTGATAAGTTGATGAACAGAGTAACTCAGTCCCCTCCCTGTAGGGAGGGATAGGGTGGGTCTTCCTCCGTGCCCTCAATGGAGCACATGCGACCTCTGAGAACTCTAAACAAATCAGAGTATTAAGAAAAAAAACTCTGTGCTCTCCGTGGCTCCGTGGGGGGATAAAATTCAACCGTACAGGTAGAAAAATTTTAATTTTTAACTTTTAATTTTTAATTTTTAATTTTCAACTTTCCCACGAATTCCTCCAGCGTATTCCTGTCCACATCGCCCATCTGATACTCTTTCTCAGCATCGCGCTCCACCATGTCAATCCATTCGTTGTGAGCAGACTCCGCCTCGCGGAACCAGTAGTCGCGGTCGGTGTTGTCGGCATCGAGGTGTGACATGAGGTACTCAGCATATTGAGCACAATGGAGAGGGTACGCATCATGCACCCGCTGAAGACAGCCCTTCAGTTCGCCGAAGGTGGAGATGATGCCGCTGCCGATGCTCTGGACGACAACGTCCAACTCACGTTTAGGAAGGAGCATACCACACATGTCAAACCAGCGGTCGTCATGTGCCTCAACATCCTCCGCCCTATTGTGAGTCAGGTACTCATACAGGAACAGACGGATAATGAGGTCGTAGTATTCAATGCCTCGCACGGCTGCGCTATGCTTTATCGTTGCACCCTTGTAGGTATATTCCTTTTCAGGTATGGACGACTCGTTTGCACCCTCCTCAATGAGTCCTTGTAGCTCCTTACGGCCTTCGAGCACATTTTGGAGTATGTACGGATTAGGAAAAGCGAAGTTGATGATGTCGTTGCGTGAGGACAGAGGTCGCAAGTCACGCTTGCGCCATTTGTTCACGTCACGCCATGTGCCCACTGTCTTGATGTTGATGCCCGGAACGACGTAGGTCTTGTTGCCTTCGGCTATGACATACGAAAATGGAAGAGTGTGCAACTGCGGATGGGTCTGTATCTTGCCCATTGCCATGGAGAAAGCACCGATGTGTGCAGGCCATAGGATATGGCATCCGCTTGCCGTCTTTGCACCTCGGTCGAGCATACCCCAATGGATAGGTCCCATCTTGTAGGCGTGGTTGCTCTGGTTGGTTGCCGAACCGGCGTTGTAGAACGAGAAAGCACCGCCAATGAGGAGCGTGCTCCTGTGGTGTGATGTGGAGAATGGTCCGCAGAGGGCGGCACACGCCTCGCCATTGTCCATGTAGCTGTTGGCAAAGAACAGGCTCGCCTCAGCAGAGAAGCCCTTGCCGACGTGAACGGATTCGCCCACGAAACACTCATACACCTTTGCCCCGTCCGTCACCGTTGCACCCGGAGCAACGATTGACCCACGTATGACAGTATCAGTACCGATGAAGGTGCAGGCATCCTCATTGCTCATGATGGTACAGTCGTCAAGACGACTTGCGCCCTGTATCTCGCAGTAATCCCCTATCTTGACGTTGCGTATATCCTTGACATTCACGATGCGAGCGTATGAGCCGAGGGTAAGTGAGTTATGAGTTGTGGGGTGTGAGTTATGAGTTCCGCATTCTTCATTCTTCATTCGACATTCTTCATTCTTCATTCGACGCATAGCGTCGGGGAAGTTAATCATCATCCATGCAATCTGAGCTGTCAGTTCCTCGCAGAGGGTGACATTACCCTTTCCGCCCTCGTTGAGTACGGATATGACCGTGCCGCTACCAAATGTGGCATCTTCCTGACAGGTCATGGTGCCGATGTTGGACAGAAGGCAGTGGCATCCAATGGTGTAACCGCTGATGTAGCCGTGTATGTTCTCTATGAGACAGTCATCGCCCACAGACACGTTACGCAAGGATGCATTACGTATCCCACATCGACGGAGGAACCCCTCCTCCACCTCGATGCTTCCCATCATGCTGCCTAACTCCACATGACCATACAACGCCACGTTGTGCATCGTGTCGGTGGTGAAGTCGTCACTCACAAGGATGTTGCTCCAGTCCTCTGCCATGCATCCCTGTTCCTCAAGGATACTAATCTCTCTGTCCTTCAGTTCGCGCATAGTCTGAAAATGGTATTGTTACGTTTTGTATTTGGATGATATGTATTTTCTTAGTCAATAAACTTTTCGACCTGTACGGTTGAATTTTATACCCCCACGGAGCCACGGAGGCAAGGAGGAAGACCCTCTCCGCCCTTCGGGCACCTCCCCCTCTATGGGGAGGGCATGGTTACTTACTCGCTCAGAGGAGGACACTGAGGTCGCATGTGCTCCTTGGAGGGCACTCACCCCATCTCTATAGGCCGAAATACATTAGCGATTGAGTATTCTTTCACCTCCCCATAGAGGGGGAGGTTGGGAGAGGGTCTTTCTCCGTGCCCTCCTCGGAGCATCTGCGACCTTCGTGGACTCGTCAGAAAATAAGCGTAAAAGTAAAGCTCTGTGCTCTCCGTGGCTCCGTGGGGGATTAAAAACGACAAGTTCGTTCTGTTTTAGCCTTTTATAGAAACATTTCCAACCATACAGTTCGAAACATTTCCTTCACACAGTCTTTTTACAGAACTCATGTCAGAACGTCTCAGCATAATTGATTGGATGTCAAGTTGTGGTGAATGCATAATTCACCCGTCGAATCCTTCGGCAATGCTTCGGCAGCCCTTCGTAACACGTTCGTATCTCCTTTGCTGATGGGCATCAGATTTTCATGCAACAAAAACCTATCTCACCCCCTCTGGAAATCGGCTGTCAGCCTCGCTTCATAATTATGAATCTAAGGTACAACTTTTTTGCCTAATTTTATTCATTTTTCCCTCCTTATAATTATATTTAAGAAAATTTAACACTCACTCAAAAGACGATACGAACGACTGTAATGTAGAGATAGCAGTGAAATCAAAAATTAATAATACAAATTGCAGAATTCACCTCGTTTAGTCCAACGCGGGCATAACTCACAACCCATAACTCATAATTCACAACTCATAACTACCCCACATCAGTATTATCATTTTGTTTTTCATCAGAAAAAATGCAGATTTTCACCCCTATTCGAGTGGCGATTTAACGTATTTTTGATTAAAAATGTAATATTTTTACTTTTTTTTACAATTTTATGATGCTTGTATTATAAATAATTAGTATGTTTGCGGACGAAACATACTAATGCATAGTTCGTAAAAACAAGAGAATAGGTAATATTAATTAAAAAGTAAAAACATATAGAAAAAAACTTTTTATGAATATGGAACAAAAAACTTTTTATGTAGCACCAGAAGCTAAGCTTCGCGCTGCAAGAATCAGATGTTCAATTTTGGCAGGTTCAAATCCTTCAGAGGTTAAACCATCAACAGGTGGAAACCATGGTTCTGCTGACGAACCTTCAATTCCAATCCACGATGACGAAGCAAGAGCCCGCAAATCTCTTGGTTTCTAAGTCTATATTTTGAGGACAGAGACAGTCTTAATATAAGCAGAACCTCGCTTAAAATTTACATCAAATGATTCCGGCAGTTCTAATATCCATTATTAGAACCGGTTGTAATATGTGAGAAATTGAAACGAGTGAAATACAAGTACATTTCCAAGCTATTGGAACGACTTACTATTCACTTAATGAAAAAATGTCCAAAAAGTATTTTCATATGAAAAAAAATATTATAATTTGCGGTTTAGCTGCACTTTTAGCCGGTTGTTCTTTAGGAGACGATAGCTTGGATGTATCTACATCAAATGTTAAAATAGGCTCAATCAATTTAAAGGTGGAACCATTCGTAATCCATGACGAGTCAGGAACAAGAACTACGTTGACTCATACAGCAACTGAATTTTCATTTGCTTGGTCCGATGGTGACACTCTTGGATTGTTCCCAATAGCTCCTGTTGCTGGTAGTCAGGTTTATCAGATTCTTGCAGAGAAAGAGAACGCCGAAACAGGTGCTCTGTCTCATGAGTTTGACGGTGGAGCATGGCAGCTCAGAGCTGGCAATTCATACGTTGCCTATCATCCATTCAACAAGAACATGAAGGTTGGTGATACATATACAGAAATCCCTGTTAACATGTTAGGACAAAAGCAGGTTGGAAAAAGCTCTACTACCCATATCGGAAAGTATGATTATATGTATGCCGAAGAAGCTACTGTTCCAGCCAGCACAGTAGACGGAGAATTGCCAACTGTTGATTTTTCTTTCCACCATGCAGTCAGCATTGCTATCGTTAACTTGACAGTTCCTGTTGCTCAGAAATGGAATAAAATAACCATAAAAGCTGAAGACAAAGTCTTTATCACAAAGGCTACAATGGATGCTCGCACAGGTAAAGCTACAGCTACAGAAACTTCCAGCAAATATGAATTAGACTTGGTGAACATATCATCAACAGCTGATGAGAAACTCACATTCTATCTTTCAATTTTGCCAACAGTCATTTCAAGTCCCGTTACCGTAACTGCAGAGGGCGAAGACGGCATAGTATACAACGGCACGCTGAAGGCAAAGACATTCGAAATGGGTCAGGCGTACAACTGGAATGCAACACTCCAAGTGGCTGACGAATATGACGGATTGGATTATGTCGATCTCGGATTAACTATTATGTGGGCTCGTAAGAACGTAAACATCTCCAACTCAGAAGATGGAGAATATTACGCATGGGCAGAGCTTGACGCAAAGAGCACTTTCGATTGGAGTAACTATACACACGGAAATTCTCCTGCTACGCTCACATATTGTACTCCTGCCGACGGCTTTACAGATTTGTATCCAGCAGATGATGATGTTGCCTACAATAAGATAGAGCCAAATGGCTATTATCGAATTCCAACAAAGGATGAGTGGGAAGAACTTGTCACAAATTGTGATTGGTCCTGGACCACTATAGATGGTGTCACAGGTTACAAGGTATCACACAAGAAAAATGCGAGACGATACATATTCCTTCCTGTAACAGGATTGCGTCAAGGCAGTGGAACTGTTGATAATTTGTGTGGATATTATTGGTCACGTGACGTTAATTCTGTTGATGCAGAGTATTGGAGCAAGGCATATTGCTTGAAGTTCAACGAATACAACATTAATGTTGCAACTGTTGAGAGATGTTATGGTGCAATGATTCGCCCAGTTTATGACAAATAAAAACGGATAATAATCCTATATAAAATAATGCAGAAAGTCGGTTCTCTCGGGAACCGACTTTTTGTATTTATGTGCCAAATGGAGTTGGCAAATTTGAGGACAGAAAGTCAAAACAAAGAAATAAAGATGTAAAAAGTCATCGAAAAATATGTTTGTCGTATGTTTTAGTGCCTGTTATCTTTTTTTTTTGCGTACCTTTGCACGGATAATGAACTAAGGAAAGTAACTTTTGAATAATAGCCTATCGTATGTTTCTGGGTAAAGCAGTGAGTTGGTCATGACTATCTCACCATAATGAATGAATGGGTATATTACGGCCAATTATTGATGTATGCTTTATGCGAAACTGCTATTTGGATATTTTGAAAGATTTGTTTGGGAATTTAACAAGGGAAGAAAAATAAAGAATGAACATATATGAGAACAAGAATTATTACATTGCTTTTATCCTTGTGTAGTTTTGTGTTTTGGGCAGTGAATGTAAATGCTCAAAACGGAAAAGTTACGTACACTGGTGAGACGAGTTTTGCGGTCGGTTCGAAGTATTATCTTCAGAATGTCAAGACTGGAAAATTTATGAAGGCTCCATCTGAGATGGTGGACAAATGGACTGATGCGACAGAATTTACCGTCACAGTCGCAGACAAGAATCAGGTCAGGTTTAGTGAGTTTGCTTGTGGCTATAAGCGTGGAGTGTTCTCGTTTGAATTAACAGACAAGGTAAACTGGCAATATAAACGAGTTTTAGGAACGACGTCACTTGTAATTTATGCTGCAGAGGAAGTGCGACCAAAAGCATTTTTCCATCTTGACGAAAACGGTGGTATTACAAAAATCAACGATACTGCGTGTGATACAACAGACGTTTCTTTGATGTGGAAAGTCGTTACAAAGAAACAGTTGATTGATTTAGACACGGACACAATTGCAAAAAACATTCATGACAAAGGAAAATTGTCTTTCGCCATTAAAACCGAATGGGATGATGCTGTCTCCACTATCAAGAATGAAGACAATTGGTATCCATATGCAGAAAATGCAACTTTTCGTTGTTTGAGCATTTATCTTAAAGGATTCAAGAAGGGATACTATATTGTGGAGTTTTACGGAATGACAAACAAAGAACGTAATACTCCAGTTGTAGTAGAGTGCATGACAAAAGGAATGGCTTCTCTTTCTTCATGCTCCAAGGCCATGTCAAAGACTGCAACTACATATTCCATTCCTATTGAGGTTTCAGAAGATGATGCCATTCTTAATGTATATGTAAATGCAGGTACTGTAGCTCAGAATATCTGGGGCTATGTGAAGAGTGTCCGTAAGATAGACGACAATCAGTATCATACTTTGATGGCTAAGTGGACACCAGAAGAACCTACTGCTGGTGAGTTCTACATATACAACGCATATAAGAACCAAGTGTTCCTTGGCTCTAATAGTACTCATCTTCAAGATGACGCGAAGGATGCTACACGCTTCACTCTATCTGGAAAAAGCAGCGCAACTATCTCATATCAAGATAATGGTGAAAAGTATGTAAACAGAGACGGATGGTCATCTAATTCTTATACATGGAATATTGAAGGAGATAAAACCAATGGCTATTTGATTAAAAACACTGACAATGAAAAAATAGCCATTAATGTTGACAAAATAGATTATCTTGGCGGTTCTGCTGGAGATAATAACAGATGGTCTTTCATATCAAAAGACCAATATTATGCTGTATATCCAACAGAGAGAATCGTTAATATGTTAAATCAGAATGGTGTGACTGTTGAACGTGATATGTCACATCCTTTTGATGTTAAGAATGATGTATTCTCTGGTGTATGGTCAACATCACAGAAGGAGCTTGATGTAAACAATAAGTATACTATCAAGGGATTGAATGCTGACACATATATCGTACAAGTATATGCAAAAAAAGGTAACAATTTTGAGGCAAACATTGTTGTTAAGTGTGGTGACAACATCCAGTCGCAGGCAATAACAACGAAAGCAGATTTCTATACGTTCAAGGTAGCTGTTGCTTCTGGTGCAACTGTTGAAATCTATGAGGACGCGCCAAATGGTGCAGGCGAATTGTCACTTGCAATTAAGAAAATAGCTACAGAAGCTTCTGTTAAGTCAAATTTGGCAAATCTTTTCATTGGTGAAGAAATAGGAGGAAACGCTTTTTACATTCATAATGTAGCAGCCAATACATACTTGAAAGGCAATTACAAGTCAAGTCAAGATATATTTGGTGCCACATCTTACGTGTTTGATCCAAGAAACAAGAATAATTACTATTGGATAATTAATTCTGATGATAATGCAAAACTTACACATTCTGGACATGGCATTGGAGACAACGATGCCGACTGGTCATATTCGGAGAAAAACGAGCAAACAACATTTTTGGGGAAACAGTATAGTTTTTACTATAATAGTATATTAAAACATTTTTATTGGGCAAATAATTCTGGTAACGTTTCATTAGCAGATAAATCTGGTGCGGCTACACCATTCCGTTTGATTTCAGAGAATCAATTTAACGCTCTCTTCCCAGAAAAGTACCTTCAAGGTACTATACGTAATTCATTGCTCGAAGCTTTCAGATGCGATGTAAGCGGCATCAGTTTGGAAAAGGTTGGCGATGTTTGGATGGTTAAAAATACAATAAGCCGTAGTGGAAATTACCAGAAAATCGTTATCAACAACCTTGAGGACAAAAAGTATGTTGTTACGATGTACGGAATAAATAGCAATGCGACAGCTTCCATCAAGGCACAGGTTGGAGCCAATGTTAGCACTTTACGTAATAAATTAGATGATGATAAATTATCTGAATCATTACAAGAGTTTACAGATACTATAGAAGTGGTTGGAGGTACGCTTATACTTTACGTTGACGCTTCTAAGGGTGATGTATATTCTGCCATAAAGAGTATTGTTCCTTATGCTGATAATGTTGGTGATAATTCAAATATCACATGGACAGAAGAACTATTGGCTAATGGCGACTTTAGACTTTTAAATGTTTCCAACCATGTATTCCTACATAATGACGGAAATGCATCGAAATTAGACAATAGTAATTCTACTCTTTTCCATTTCAATTTATCATCCAGCAATAAAGCTTCTTTCTATTTTGGGGATTCCAGCTATCCAACATATGTTTGGGAGACAGACGGTATTGGTGCTTGGGGTAGCAGTCCACAAACATGGACATTCGATAAACAGACTAAAGGATATTATATTTCACATGACAATCGTAAAATTAGATACCGTACAAACTATGGCTTGAGCTATGATACAGGCGTAAGTGGAGAAGTTTGCCAATGGCAGTTGATTTCTGACGACCAGTATCAGGCTGTTTCACCAGTATGTATTGCTGAGCGATTTGAGTCTTTGGGCTCTGGCGTGTCTGCAAAGTGGGAGACACCAATTAAGACATCTAAGGATGGTTTCGGTGTATGGAGTGCTGTTTCAGACATGAATGATTCAGATGAGTGTAACAAGATTACATTTAACGGCTTGAATGACGGTTATTATGATGTTCAAGTTCAGGTTAAGATGGCGAACTGGAGCACAGCAGCTGTTGTAGCAGAAAGTAAGACGAAGGTATCACGTACTGTTTCTCCTGAAAGTAGTTATACTTATTCTTTGCCTGTATTGGTTGAAGATGGTGTGTTGTCTATATATATAGACGCATCAAAATGTTCTTATTCTGTAAACGTTTATTCTCTCATTAAGGATATCGTTCCAATCACATCAGATGCTGGTGTGATGGATGCGTATATCAAGAATCCATACTTCAAGCTTCCTGAGGGTGAAATCGAATGGAATGACGGCTGGACAGTACAAGGATTTGAGCCTGCTGCTGGTTCAGACGAGAATGGCATGTCTAAGTATGCAATACACCCAGAAATTAAGGTTCTTTCTAATTGCATGAACAACTTCTCAAATTCGAAGGTTTCTCAGACAATCAAACTTAAGGCTGGTGTTTATGTTCTTTCTGCTGATGCATTTACAAAGGGAAGCTATCGTGGAATCTTGTATGCAAAGGTTGGAACGAAACCAGAAGAAACGGTATATTGTTCTGGTTCTTTAGAAAGATATACAGTGTCATTTGAGGTTAAACCGGAGGATGGTAAGGATAGTGAGGATGTTGAAGTTGGTTTTAAGTTGGGTGATAATCCTACAGGTGAATCAGGTGAATGCATAATTGCTGCTGATAATTTCCGTCTTATGAAGACTACAAACCTTCTTCAGAACCCTCTCTTCTCTGATGAAACTAATCATTGGGTGACATCGAATGTTACTTGGACAAATAAAGGTAATAGTCAAATGAGTACTACTAACTTTGTCGAGGGAATGCATCCTGAAAATGGTGATGGAACTACAATTGACGCAGGATTCGTCGAGCAAAAGGTTACATTGCCTGTTGGTGCATATAAACTTTCAGCCAAGGCTCTTGTCTGGAATACTATTGGATGCCTATATGCTAAGTTGAAACTTGGAGATGAATATAAGACTCAGAAGACTTATATTGTACAGGACAAAGAATGGGGTGATGAGGATAAAGAATTAATTTTCGTTGTCCCTGCAGAATGTGAGGTAACAGTAGGTATGAGCTTTGATAAAGTAGAAGGCGATACTGACCCAAGATATTTGGGAGGCAAAAACATTCGCTTCCAAGCTGACGAATTCTCTCTTATCCGTATTGGCGAAGTAGAGAATACAGATATTTCTTGTCAGATAGCTAATAATGATTTTAGCAGTGGTAGGAACGAGAACGAGAACGAAAAAGAAAGAAATAATGTCGTCAATATAGTATACGGCTGGGAGAAAAGCGATGATAAGTTCTCAGACTATAAGAATGGTGTTGCTATTAGAAATGATAACACCAAGGGCATCCAGATTGCTCAGGTTGTATCAGGTCTTCCTAACGGTTGGTATAAGATTGAGGCGCAAGGATTTGATGAATTTACTTCTCAGTCTTCTACATTGATGTTTGCGAATGGTTCTTATACAAATGTGGCATCAAGTAAGGAAGTGTCAGGTGTTAATCCTACATCAGATCCTGCAACTACATTTAGCAATTATCCATCTAACTATATGAATGACCTTGTCGTTCATGTTGATGATGGACAGATTACTTTGGGTGTTGAGCGTGATAATACGATTGGTGACTCCGACTTCTCTGCCTTCAACTACTTTAAGTTGTACTACCTCTATGAGGAAAGTGTATTTGCCGATGTGACAAACTTCATCAAGAACCCTTCTTTCGAGACAGGTAGTAGATTGGGATGGGATTCTAACATGACTAAGACTCAGGCATCATCTGCTTCAGCTGGTGACAGTTGGGACAAGAATTATTATTTCGCTGTTGATGCCAACAAATATATCCAACAAGTAGTAAAGGGTGTTCCTGCTGGTACATATAAGCTTTCAGCTCAGATTAAGGCTGACGGCGGTAAGGATGTGACACTTTCTGCAAATGAGAAAGATACTACAACCAATTCATCAAGCATTGAAGACATCTATGTAATCTTTGATGTGAAAGACGGTGAGGACATTACAATAAAGGCAACTTCTTCAGGTAAGTTCAGCATCGATAACTTCCGCCTCAAATCAGCAATAGAGGAAGTATATCTTTACAATGCTGATGCAGGTATGTTCTTTGGCGAAGAGAAGGCAACAGGCTATGACATCGTGAAGTACGAGCGTTATCCTGTAGGATTGAGCTTGAACGGAACGATGTTGAAGATGACTGAGAAGGGCAATGACTTATACACATTCCAAAACTCAGAGGATAAATATATAGTAGTTGACAAGGTTCGTAGCCGTGACGATGATTACAAGTACACATTCTATAGTACTGACGATTCACATAGCGAGTTTAAGAAGACAATGATCAACTCTGAGGCTTGTAACCTTTGCATCAACCCTGCCGATGGTAGGTTTGGTACAAATGCGAGAACTCAGAACGAAGGTTTTGCAAGCAGCTACGTCAAGAAATATGGCACTACATACATGGGATGGAGCGGTGAAGCTGGATTTGACGTTGTACTTCCACTTATTCCTGAAGCAGACAAGAATGACAGAGGTGTCAATTGGCAGGTACTCACAAAGGAGCAGTATGAGACATACGGCGAGATAATCAAGAATGCTTATTCTGCACGTATGGAGGCATGGCCAATACTATGCGCTGCGCGCCGAAGCAAGATGCCAGTTGACTACACAGAGCTTGAGTACTTGTATAGCAAGATCAGTTCTACAGGTGCAGCCATTTCAAAGAGTGCAGAAGCAATAAGAAAACAGATAATGGAATCTGGTTTGTATCTCGATGCTGCAACAAAAGATAACTCTCTTGACCTTACATTCTTGATGCCTGATGCAGACTGCAAGCAGAAAGATGTTGCATGGAATAATACAGATGGATTGTTCAAGAGCTGTGAGACAACTGACTACATGGCAGAAGGTACATTCGGAGGACGTTACTACAAGGTACAAGACATTGAAGGATTGCAAAATACTGAACTTTCTTATGAGTTCACAGGACTTCCAGAAGGACGATATGTAATGAGCTTTAAGGTTTTAGCATATAATGTAAGTGGCAACACCACAAACGGCGTGGAAGTATTTGCAAAAACCATTGATATTGATACAATAACTGAGAATGTTATTGCAAATAGCTATGCTATCCAGAGAGTATATACTCCAGAGTTTGTCGTAGATGAAAACTCAACAGCAACGGTAGGTATAAAGCTTAATGGAACCAACGCCAACCTTATAGCTATAGACGATGTCAGAATCCTGTATTACGGAAAATCTGAGTCAAATATCGATACTTATAAATATAAGGTGACTGATGGTGTCGTAAGATTCATGGGTACATGGACAAATGATGACAAGGCAAAAGATAAGATGAAGCGGTAACAGAAGGATTAGATATGGTAACAATTTTAGTTTTGGTAAATTTGTTATGTCTATTTGGCATTTGAGGAGGAATAACTTCTTCATCATAAATAGAAAACGACCTTTTAAGAGATAAAGGTAGTTTCTGCAACTGGAATAAATTACAGAAAGTGCGTGTATTTAAGTTCAACACTTGAACACTTCCTTTAGTTTCGGCCA
>CAMOVB010000002.1:0-46806 GCA_946626925.1 uncultured Prevotellaceae bacterium | reverse complement strand
AAGACATGGATCCTCCTGTCAAGCGACATAAAGGGATACATAAATAATCCAGAATACTATTTCGAAGCGGATGACCGTGAACATCGTATGGCTGCCGACCTCTTAATGATGGTACAAGGCTGGAGACGTTATGACTGGGCACTCATGGCAGATGCCATTAGAGCAAACAAGGGTTACACCCTCTTCAATGAGAAGACAGCCGACTTCCATCAACCAATGGAAGACAAGCTATACCTCTTTGGCTCACTCAAGGAGAAGAGCAAGAAGTACAGGGTGGATGAGGCTTGGCTCACAGCCACTCTCTACAACAAGGCTGGTCAGCACATGAATGGTCAGGCAAAGACAGACTCCGTAGGTGGATACGCCTTTGAATTGCCAGATATATATGGAGAGATGTCACTTATCATCAACACAGGCGTTGACCGTAAGGGTTTCTGGAAGGATGCTAACTACTACGTTGGTATTGACCGTCACTTCTCACCAGCACGACGCTACCTCATGCCAAGTGAGACAAAGACACTTGCCCCTGTAAAGTCAAACATGTTCAACGTACGTCAGTTCATGGATAAGGCTATGGAGGACTACAAGGACATGAAAATACAGAGCCCAGACAAGGTGTTGCCTAACGTCATCGTCTCAGCACGCAGAAGGATATTTGAGCAGGCACGTGCATCATGGCAATCAGAGAAATCTGGCCGCTTCTATTCACAAATGTTCTATGATGCAGCGGCAGATGCAGACAGATATGCTGACTTGGGGCTTCAGGTTCCTTCGCTCTGGGAATGGCTTCATACACGTAATGCGTTCTTCTCTACCAACGTGGCACAGGGAATGGGAACAGACGCCACATCGGTATCTTCATTGGAAGCATCAACAAGTCCTGGTATAGCGACTTTAGAGGCGATGGGTGGAGACATGAACGACTCTGGTAGTGCAATGTCAGACCAAGATATCATAGCAGCATCAGAGAAAGGACTTGATGGTGAGACACTCAACCAAGACCGCATAGAGGGACATGGTGAGTTTGAGGACGGATTGGCATACAAGAACCGTCCTATCGTGTGGGTTCTCAATAATGCGTATGTGGGAATAACTCATCTCGGAGCAAGAAAGCTCACAGACCTTCAGGTGCTATTGACAAACATTGAGCCAATGCCGATATTCATTGACGAGGTGAAGTCTGTGTATGTGTCAGAGTCACCAGATGCTTACAAGAACGTAATACGTTGCTCTGACCTTGCTGGTACAGACCCTGTGACTGTGTTCGTATATACATACATCACTCCGAAGAAAGACAAGAAGGGTGTACGCTCAACTTACTTCCAAGGTTACAATACGGTCAAGACTTTCGAGATGGAGGATTACGATGTGTATCCACCTATGGAGGACTTCCGCCGTACAATCTACTGGGCACCAGACATCAAGACAGATGCCAACGGCAACGCTCATGTAGAGTTCTGGAACAATAGTTCGGTACATGAGATGTACATTAATGCGGAAGGACTTGCACCAAACGGTAAGGTGCTGTTCAGTAAGTAAAGACCCACCCCAGCCCTCCCTATAGGGAGGGGGCTTGATTTGCCCATCGCTTGGGGGGCTTGTGGTAATATCGTAATGACGTGACAACGTGATGACAACCTACCGTATAACCGCAAAACCGTACAACCTAAAGAATAATATTGTAACATCTAAACTTAGAAACAAATGAATAATATGAAATTTCGCCTCATTGTGATGAACTTCCTTGAGTTCGCAGCATGGGGAGCATATCTGACATCTATGGGTGCATTCCTTGCATCCGTGGGACTTGGAACCGACATAGGCAACTATTATGCCATTCAGGGCATAGTGTCAATCTTTATGCCTGCCCTTATGGGCATCGTTGCTGACCGATGGGTACAGGCACAGCGACTTCTCTCCTTCTGTCACTTCATGGCAGCAGTATTCATGGGAATAGCTGCATGGATAGGACTTAACGGAAACAACGGCACAATAAACGGAACGGCACTCTTTGCAGTCTATACAGCAAGTGTGGCATTCTATATGCCTACATTGGCACTCTCCAACTCAGTTGCCTACACTGCACTTGACAAGGCAGGACTTGATACTGTGAAGGCTTTCCCACCAATACGTGTGTTCGGAACAGTAGGATTTATCTGTGCCATGCTCTTCGTTGACTTTGCAGGTTATCAGAATACACCTATACAGTTCCTCGTGTCAGGAATCATAAGTGTGGCTCTCGCAATCTACTCACTCACTCTCCCAAGTTGTCCAGTAGGTCGTGACAGTGGCAAGCAGACAATCATGGAGGCGTTCGGCTTGAAGGCATTCACACTCTTCAAGGACAAGAAGATGGCATTCTTCTTTATCTTCTCATTCCTCCTCGGTGTGAGTCTTCAGATTACCAACGGATACGCTAACCCATATATCCAGTCATTCGGTGGATATGAGGAGTTCAAGGGATTGTTCTTCGTTGAGCACAGCAACTTCCTTATCTCCCTCTCTCAGATGAGTGAGACACTGTGTATTCTTCTCATACCATTTGCACTGAAGAAGTTCGGTATCAAGAACGTGATGCTCATCTCCATGTTTGCGTGGGTAGGACGTTTCGGATTCTTCGGACTTGGTGACCCGGGAAACGGAGTATGGCTCTTCATCCTCAGCTGTATCGTATATGGAGTGGCATTTGACTTCTTCAATGTCAGCGGTTCACTCTTCGTTGACAAGGAGACAGACGTAAGTATGCGTTCATCAGCACAGGGACTCTTTATGCTTATGACCAATGGTCTTGGAGCTACTTTCGGCTCACTTGCAGCAAAGGAGGTAATCAATCACTTTGTATATACCAATGCATCCGACCCATCATTCATGAGTCTTGATGGATGGCGTACTTCATGGTTCATCTTTGCAGGTTACGCTCTTGTAGTGGGTATTGCATTCGCTATACTGTTTGAATATAAGCACGAAAAAGAATAATGGCAGAAGATTTTGATATAAGGGAACAGCGCAACAAGTCGGACAAGGATTTTGAGAACGCTCTGCGCCCGCTGAAGTTTGAGGACTTCAGTGGACAGCAGAAGGTTGTGGAGAACCTTGGCATCTTTGTTGAGGCTGCAAAGTATCGTGGTGAGCCTCTTGACCACACTCTCCTCCATGGTCCTCCAGGACTTGGAAAGACTACGTTGAGCAATATCATTGCCAACGAGCTGGGTGTAGGTTTCAAGGTTACTTCGGGTCCTGTACTTGACAAGCCGGGTGACCTTGCAGGTATCCTCACGAGTCTGGAGGAGAATGATGTTCTCTTCATTGACGAGATTCATCGTCTCTCACCTGTGGTGGAGGAATATCTGTACTCAGCCATGGAGGACTATCGTATTGACATCATGATAGACAAGGGTCCTTCGGCACGTAGTATCCAGATAGACCTCAGTCCTTTCACACTCATAGGTGCCACTACGCGTAGTGGACTCCTCACAGCACCTCTCCGTGCACGTTTCGGTATCAATCTTCATCTTGAGTATTATGATGCGGAGACCCTCACAAAGATTATTCTCCGTTCTGCAAGTCTCCTTGGAGTACCTTGTGACTATGAGGCAGCAGGTGAGATAGCAAGTCGTTCACGTGGTACGCCACGTATTGCCAATGCTCTGCTCCGACGTGTACGTGACTTTGCTCAGGTGCGAGGCAATGGCACTATCAACCTTGAGATAGCACATGTGGCACTTGAGGCGCTCAACATAGACAAGTACGGACTTGACGAGATAGACAACAAACTCCTGCTCACCATCATTGACAAGTTCAAGGGTGGACCAGTAGGAATAACAACCATTGCCACAGCCATAGGTGAAGACCCAGGTACTGTGGAGGAGGTATATGAACCATTCCTCATCAAGGAAGGCTTTATCAAGCGTACTCCACGTGGACGTGAGGTGACGGAGATGGCTTATCATCATCTTGGTCGTTCACCTTGGGTAAACCCAAAGGACAGTTCCGGAATGAAGAATATGTTTGATATGTAAGTTTTTAAGTTTTTGAGTTTTTGAGTTTTTGAGTTTTTAGTTTTTTGGATTTTTAAGTTTTTTGATTTTCGCGGAGAAGAAAAAACGTAAGAGTATTAGAACTCACAAATTCAAGAATATAAAAACTTACCAACTTAAAAACTCACAAACTCAAAAACTTACAAACTCACGAACTCACAAACTTAAAAAACAAACGAAGTAACTATTTTCTCCTCCCATCGTGGGAGGTCGGGAGGGGGCTAAAACTCACATTACTATGAAAAAATTTATTATCACCGCAGCTATCGTAATGTTGAACATTGTGGCTGCAAATGCTCAGAAAGTATCAATCCTTGGTGATTCATACTCTACTTATGGCGGAGCTGTGAGTCCCCACTGGAACTATTGTTGGTACAATGGTAACGACAAGAAGAATGAGCAGAAGAATGACGTTGAGAGCGTTGACCAGACATGGTGGAGCCTTGTGATTAAAGAGATGGGATATAAACTTGAGAAGAACAATTCATTCTCAGGTTCAACAGTATGTTACACAGGATATGGAAGGGAGGATTACTCTGACCGTGCCTTCATCACTCGTATGTGTAACCTTGGTAATCCAGATATCATACTCATCCTTGCTGGTACTAATGACTCATGGGCTAAGTCTCCTATCGGATACTACGAATACAATAACTGGACACGTTCACAGCTGTATTCATTCCGTCCTGCCTTCTGCTATATGATTAGTTACATTAAGCAGAACTATCCTAAGGCTCGCATAATAAACATCTGTAACAGTGAATTGTCAAAGGAAGTGACAGAAACAGAAGCAAAGGTGTGTGAGCACTACGGAGTTACAAACATACAGCTTCACGATATAGAAAAACAGTCGGGTCACCCTTCTGTCAAAGGCATGAGAGCTATTGCTACTCAGGTAGAGGAAGTGCTGAAATAGTGATTTTCACACTATTTAATAATGTGAACAGACAAAAATATTCTGTTTGTTTCTTTTTTCTTCATTAAAAATCGTTACCTTTGCCGCCAAAAATAGAACGACAACTATAGTATGCAAAAGAATTTGGTGATTGTTGAGTCTCCAGCTAAGGCAAAAACACTGGAGAAATTTCTTGGAAGTGACTATAAGGTTATGTCCAGTTACGGTCACATCCGCGACTTGAAAAAGAAAGAGATGAGCGTCGATCTTGACGACTTCTCACCTAAATATGAAATTCCTGCAGATAAGACTGAGGTTGTAAAGAACCTCAAGGCACAGGCAGCACAAGCAGAAACAGTTTGGTTGGCATCCGATGAGGACCGCGAGGGAGAAGCTATATCCTGGCATCTCAGTCAGGTCCTGGGACTTGACCCTAAGGAAGCTAAGCGCATTGTTTTCCATGAAATCACAAAGACAGCAATTCTTGAGGCTATACAGCATCCACGTACTATAGATATCAATCTTGTGAATGCTCAGCAGGCTCGTCGTGTGCTTGACCGTATCGTCGGTTTTAAGCTTTCTCCTGTACTTTGGAAAAAGTTGAAGCCAAGTCTTAGTGCTGGTCGTGTACAGAGCGTGGCAGTACGTCTTATAGTTGAGCGTGAAAAGGAGATTGAGAATTTCAAAAGCGAAAACTCATTCAAGATTACAGCCATATTCCAGGTAGCAGATGCAGATGGCAAGACTGTTGACCTCAAGGCTGACCTTGACTCACGTTTCAAGACTAAGGAGGAGGCTGAGGCTTTCCTTGAGTCATGCAAGGGTAAGGAGTTTTCAATCACAGATATCCAGACTAAGCCGGTGAAGCGTTCACCAGCACCACCATTCACTACTTCTACTCTCCAGCAGGAGGCAGCCCGCAAGCTCGGCTTTGCCGTGTCACAGACAATGATGGTGGCTCAGCATCTTTACGAATCGGGACTTATCACATATATGCGTACCGACTCCGTGAACCTCTCATCACTTTGTATCAACACTACAAAGGAGGAAATCCTGAAGATTCACGGAGAGAAGTATTCAAAGCCACGCCAGTATCACACAAGTGCTAAGGGTGCACAGGAGGCTCACGAGGCTATCCGCCCTACTTACATAAGTACACACGAGATTGATGGTAAGTCACAGGAAAAGCGTCTCTATGACCTTATCTGGAAGCGTACCATTGCTTGTCAGATGCCAGATGCTGAGGCAGAGAAGACAATCATCACAATCGGTGCAGAGGGCATAGGTGACCTCAAGTTTGTTGCATCAGGTGAGGTCATCACTTTCGACGGATTCTTGCGAGTATATCGTGAGTCAGTAGATGATGAGAATGTACAGGAAGATGCTGACGGAATACTTCCACCAGTAAAGGTTGGTGAGGTTCTCGGACTTAAAGAAGTAGTGGCAACTGAGAAGTTTACTCAGCACCCACTTCGCTATACTGAGGCAAGCCTTGTAAAGAAGCTTGAGGAACTCGGTATTGGTCGTCCATCTACATACGCGCCTACTATCTCTACCATCCAGCAGCGTGAATATGTTGAAAAGGGAGATAAGAAGGGTACTGAATGTGAATATACAATCCTTAAACTTAAGGGTTCAAAGATAACATCAACTACTAAGAAGGAGGTGATGGGCAATGAGAAAGCTAAGCTTTTGCCTACTGATATTGGTGTTGTTGTAAACGATTTCCTTGTTAAGTTCTTCCCATCTATCATCGATTACAACTTTACTGCAAAGGTAGAGAAGGAGTTCGATGAGATTGCTGAGGGCAAGTTTGAGTGGAAGAACATGATGAGTTCTTTCTACGGTGACTTTGAGAAGCTTGTGGATGCAACCATGAGCGACAAGTCAGAGCATAAGGTAGGTGAGCGCATTCTTGGTAATGACCCTAAGACTGGTAAGCCTGTAAGTGTGAAGATTGGTCGTTTCGGTCCTGTAGTGCAGATTGGCTCTGCCACAGATGAGGAGAAGCCTAAGTTTGCACAACTCAAGAAGGAACAGAGTATTCAGACACTTACACTTGAGGAGGCACTCGAACTCTTCAAGCTCCCTCGTACTTTAGGTGAGTTTGAAGGTGAGAACGTGGTTATCGGTGCTGGTCGTTTCGGTCCTTATATCCAGCATGCCAAGAAGTATGTGAGCATACCTAAGGATATGGATCCATTGTCAATAGAACTTACTGATGCCATACAGCTCATTGAGGCTAAGCGTAAGGAGGAACAGAATAGCCACCTTGTCAAGTTTGAGGAAGATCCAGAACTCGAAGTTCTCGCTGGACGTTATGGCCCATACATCAAGTACAAGGGTGCTAACTACAAGTTGCCAAAGACTGTTACAGATCCAAAGACACTCACATACGAGCAGTGTATGGAGATTGTGAACAGCCAGGGTGAGGCTGCACCAAAGAAGACATATAAGAGAACTAAGAAGGCATAGTGTATCTAACATTTTGATTGTAATTTGAAAAGGATTTTTCTCATAGGATATATGGGTGCGGGCAAGACGACCATAGGCAAGGCGTTGGCGCACGAGATGGGAGTTGACTTCTTTGACCTTGACTGGTACATAGAAGACAGGTTCCACAAGAAGATACCTGTTATATTCGCAGAACAGGGAGAATCGGCTTTCCGCGATATTGAACGTAAAATGTTGAATGAGGTAGGGGAGTTTGAGAATGTAGTCATCTCATGTGGTGGTGGAACTCCTTGTTTCTTTGACAACATCGACTTCATGAATAGCCACGGTGAGGTAGTATATCTCAGGGCTAAACCATCTGTGTTGAAGGAACATCTACTGATGGGTAAGAGTCAGCGTCCGCTTATACAGGGAAAGTCTCCAGATGAACTTATCCAGTACATAGAAGAGAGTCTTGAACATCGCAAGCCGTTCTATGAGAAGGCAAAACATTGCCTTGACATTGAGGTTATTCATACTAAAGAAGAAATATCAGATTATGTCCACAAGATAATGGACATGGTTAAAGGGTAAGTTATTTAGTTTTTGAGTTATTAAGTTTGTGAGTTTTTAGGTTTTTAAGTTTTTTAGTTTTCGAGAGAAAAAACGTGAGAACTTACAAACTTACAAACTCAAGAACTCACAAACTTAAAAACTTATAAACTTAAAAAACTTACAAACTTACGAACTTACGAACTTACAAACTCACGAACTCACAATATTAAAAACTCAAAATAAATGAGGAAATGGCGTATTGAGGACTCCAACGAACTTTATGGAATAAATGGTTGGGGTGTTAACTATTTTCGTATAAATGATAAGGGTAATGTAGCTGTCACTCCTCGTAAGGACGGGGTAGAGGTTGACCTCAAGGAAGTGATGGACGACCTTGCCCTGAGGGATGTATCTGCACCAGTACTTGTACGTTTCCCTGACATCATAGACAACCGTATCGAAAAGACGGCTATCTGTTTTGAGAAGGCAAGTAAGGAGTATGGTTATACTGCGGAGAACTTTATCATCTATCCTATCAAGGTAAACCAGATAAATCCTGTAGTAGAGGAGGTTATCAAGCACGGAAAGAAGTTTAACCTCGGTCTTGAGGCAGGTTCTAAGCCTGAGCTCCATGCTGTCCTTGCTGTCAATATGAACAGCGACTCTCTCATCATCTGTAATGGTTATAAGGATGAGAGTTATATCGAACTTGCACTTCTTGCCCAGAAGATGGGTAAGAGAATCTATATTGTCGTAGAGAAATTCAACGAACTTGAGATTATCACTCGTGTAGCCAAGCGTCTTAATGTGCGCCCAAATATGGGTATTCGTATCAAGTTGGCTGCAAGTGGTAGCGGAAAGTGGGAAGAGAGTGGTGGCGATGCCAGCAAGTTTGGTCTCACATCAGGTGAGCTTCTTACTGCTCTCAGCTATATTGAGGACAATGGCATGAAGGATTGCCTCAAGCTTATCCACTTCCATATCGGTTCGCAGATTACCAAGATCCGTCGTATTCAGAATGCTCTACGTGAGGCAAGTATGTTCTACATCCAGTTGCACAAGCTCGGTTATAACGTAGAGTTTGTTGACTGTGGCGGAGGACTTGGTGTTGACTATGACGGTAGTCGTTCAAGCAACTCAGAAAGCTCAGTAAACTACTCTATTCAGGAGTATGTCAATAACTGTGTATATACATTCGTTGAGGCTGCAAACAATAACAATGTACCTCAGCCAAACATCATCACAGAGGGTGGACGTTCACTCGCTGCTCACCATTCAGTACTCATCATGGAGGTATTGGAGACAGCTGTTGTTCCTGCTATGCCAGAAGAGTTTGAGGTAAGCGAGAATGACCACGAACTTGCAAAAGACTTGTACGATATATGGTGCAATCTCAATGTACGCAATATGCTTGAGAACTGGCACGATGCACAGCAGATTCGTGAGGAGGCTCTTGACCTCTTTGCTCACGGTATGCTTGACCTTCGTACACGTGCTGAGATAGAACGTATGTACTGGGCTGTTGCACGCGAAATCAATAGTCTTGCACACACGTTGAAGCATATACCAGAGGAGTTCCACTCACTCGACAAGCTTCTTGCCGATAAGTATTTCTGTAACTTCTCACTCTTCCACTCTCTCCCTGACTCATGGGCTATTGACCAGATATTCCCAATCATGCCTATCCAGCGTCTTGATGAGCGTCCTGACCGTAATGCTACGCTTCAGGATATAACTTGTGACTCTGACGGTAAGATTGCCAACTTCTCTATCGAGAGTGGTGTGAGTCATTTCATTCCTGTTCATTCATTGGACAAGAAGAAGGGTAGCTACTACATCGGTGTGTTCCTCGTAGGTGCTTATCAGGAGATTCTCGGCGATATGCACAACCTCTTCGGTGATACTAATGCTGTTCACATCACTACGGATAAGGACGGTTATCATATCAACAACATCATTGATGGTGAGACTGTGGCAGATGTACTCTCATTTGTACAATACGAGCCAAAGAAGATGGTGCGTAGTCTTGAGATATGGACTAAGCAGGCTATCAAGGAGGGTAAGATTACCCTTGACGAGGGTAAGGAGTTCCTTGACACATACCGTAGTGGTCTCTATGGCTATACATATCTTGAATAATAACGTAACAGACAATTATACAACAGAAGACGGGTTGGTTCTGCTAATCCGTTTTTTTCATTTGATAGACTTATGGCTAATCTAAAGTCACTTGTGAAGGATACTGCCATCTACGGTATGTCTTCCATCGTGGGTAGATTTCTTAACTACCTGCTTGTTCCACTCTACACCAATGTTTTCCCTGCTGAGAACGGAGGATATGGCGTGATTACGAACATATATTCATACACTGCGTTAATACTTCCACTGCTTACCTTTGGAATGGAGACTACATTCTTCCGCTATGCCAACGATGATAAGGAAAAGCCAGATACTGTGTTCTCCACTACCTTAGCAATGGTAAGTACGTTGTCAATACTATTCCTTGCACTCGTCTTCATATTCATAGACCCAATAGGGGTTTACACAAATTATCCTAACCACCATGAGTACCTACTAATAATGGGTACGTGTGTTGCCATTGACTCCATTCAGGCAATACCATTCTGCTATCTCCGCTTCAAGAAGCGTCCTATCAAGTTCGCCTTAATAAAGCTCCTGTTCATAGCAATGAACGTGTCACTTAATGTGATTTACTACATAGTGCTCAAGAAGACAGAAGTGTATTACGTTTTTGCCATCAACTTGGCATGTACTTCACTTCTCACCTTCTTCTTCATACCTGAGCTATTCTCCATTAAATGGAAGGTAGATTTAAGACTTCTTTTCCGTATGTTCAGCTATTCATGGCCGATATTCATACTTAGTGTCACAGCTGTGCTAAATCAGGCTTTAGACAAGATTATCTTCCCATGGGCATACACTCTTAATGGAGAGAATGACATCGAATCTGCAAACAGCCAACTCGGAATATACGGAGCATGCGTTAAGATTGCCATGATTATGGCAATGATTACCCAAGCCTTCCGATTTGCATACGAACCAATCGTATTTGCAAAGAGCAGGGATGCTGACAGCAAGGAATACTACGGAGTGGCAATGAAATATTTCATTATATTCACTCTCTTCGCCTTCCTCTGTGTAATTGGATATTTGGACATACTGAAGTTTGTAATCGGTGAGGATTACCATGAAGGTCTCAAGGTTGTTCCTATCGTCATGGCTGCCGAGATAATGATGGGTATATACTTCAATCTGTCATTTTGGTACAAGCTCATAGATAAGACGTATTGGGGCACTATCTTCTCTCTGATTGGATGTTTGGTGCTTGCCGCTGTCAATATCATCTTCATTCCTAAATACGGCTATATGGCATGTGCGTGGGGTGGATTCTCGGCATACGCTACTGCTATGACTCTTTGTTATATCGTAGGTAGGTTCAAGAATCCTATTGAGTATGACCTCAAGAGCATCGGTACTTATGTACTCATCACAGCCTTGTTCTTTGTGGCAATGCAGCTTTCAGCGTATTATGTTGTCTCTGTACCTCTACGACTTGTTATCAACACTGTCCTCATCCTCTTGTTTGTGGCTCATGTAATATATCATGACCTACCACTTGCAAGTCTTCCAGTGGTAGGGAAGTACTTCAGGAAAAAATAGAAGACCCACCCCAGCCCTCCCTATAGGAAGGGGGCTTGGTTACTATGTTCGCTGAAAGAATCTAAAAGTTCGAATGTAGCCACAGCTCACAATAGAACATAAAAACTAAAGAACTTACAAACCTACAAACTTACAAACTCAAAAACTAAAGAACTTACAAACTCAGACTAATATGAAAAAATTATTCACAAGCATGTTTCTTGCAGCAAGTACCATTTTCCTTGCAGGCTCTGCCAAGGCAGACGAGGGAATGTGGGTAATAGGAAACATATCTGCAAGTACAGACTCTGTACTTCACAGCCTCGGACTTGAACTTACTGCCGAGCAGCTTTATTCTGCTGATGCCCCTTCACTCAGCAATGTTGTCGTTCAGTTTGGCGGCTTCTGTTCCGGTGCTGTCGTTTCACCAAATGGACTTGTATTTACTAACCACCATTGTGGATTCGGTTCTATACAGAGCAACTCTTCCGTTAAGCATGACTACCTCAAGAATGGTTTCATTGCTAAGAGCTATAAGGAAGAACTTCCTAATGAGGGTCTCTACGTACTTTTCCATATCAAGACAGTTGATGTAACTGACAAGATTCTCGGACAGATTCCTGCTGGCGTTACTGGCGAAGCACGTGCACACATGATAGATTCTCTTGCTCTCGATATTGAGAATATCGTTAATTGCCAGAATGAGGGTCTTCAGGGCGAAGTAAGCCCATTCTACAAGGGTTCTAAGTATTTCCTCAGCGTATATCAGCGTTATGATGATGTTCGCCTCGTATGCGCACCTCCACAGTGTCTCGGTAAGTATGGTGGTGATACTGACAACTGGATGTGGCCACGTCAGACATGTGACTTCTCTGTGTTCCGTATCTATGCTGGCAAGGATAACCGTCCTGCAGCATATTCTAAAGACAATGTACCTTTCAAGCCTCTTACTTATGCCAAGGTATCTACACAGGGATTCAAGGAAGGTGACTACGTCATGACAATGGGTTATCCTGGCTCTACAGACCGTTACCTCAGTAGCTATGGTATCTGGAACACTATGCGTTGCACAAATGATGTGCGCTATCAGGTGCGTGGTGTGAAACTTGACATCATCAATGCTGCTATGCGTTCAAGCGATGCCCTCCGTATCATGTATGCTTCAAAACAGGCAAGCAGTTCAAACTATTGGAAGTTCTCACTCGGTCAGAACACTGCACTCGACAATCTCAAGGTGCTTGACGAGAAGCGTGCTCTTGAGGCTCAGATACAGAAGTGGGTTATGGAAGATACCGTTGCACATCGTCAGTATGTTGGTATCCTCGATTCTCTCAAGGTTATCTATGAGCGCAATTACAATGTTACATATACTCGCAACCTCTTTGTTGAGTCATTCATAAGCGGTTCTGATATTCTAAACTTCGTCCTCTACCGCAATATGTACGGTACTTACGCAGGTGACAAGCCTTTTGGTGAGCGTGCCGCACAGGCTTACAAGGACCTTGATGTCACTACAGATAAGAAGGTGTTTGCTGCGCTTTTGAAGAACTACCTCGACAAGGTACCAGAGGAGCGTTTCAAGCCAAAGGATATCGTTCATGAGATTGACTCTGCCTTCGGTGGCAATGTTGATGCATACGTTGATGCACTCTACGACAAGTCTGTATTCTCAAAGCCAGAATCACTTACGGGCTATACTCAGTTCTCTGAGGTGGCAAAAGACCCAATGGTTGACTTCGCCATGTCACTTGCCCAGCTTCTTGGTGACCTCTACTTGGGAAGCAGTACTTACGAGTATGAGCGTCTTCTTGGTGATGCACTCCGTGAGATGAATCATTCAAAGGATTATTATCCAGATGCAAACTTCACTCTTCGTATGAGCTATGGTGTGTTTGAGCCTATCAATTTTGCACCAGGCACTACAGGACTCAAGGAGGAGGCACGTAACCTTGTCACCACTCCACAGTCATTCATCAATAAGCATGACCGTGAACCAGAGAATTATGACTATGAACTTATTGATCCAGTGTATAAGTGGATGAAGTCTGGTAAGTTCTCTGCCAAGTATATTGACCCAGAAACAGGTAAGTTGCCACTCTGTTACCTCACTACAAATGATATCACTGGTGGTAACTCAGGTTCAGGAATGTATGACGGCAAGGGTCGTCTCGTAGGTCTTGCCTTTGACGGTAACTGGGAAGCAATGTCTGGAGACATCAAGTTTGACCGTAACCTCCAGCGTTGTATTGGTGTTGATGTTCGCTGGATTCTCTCCGTCATCGAGGATTACTTCAAGGGTAAGAACCTCATCAAGGAGATGACTATTGAGTAGTAGGTCCAATCCTGACCTCTCGGAGGAAAGGAGTCATAGGTTACATCATTTGCTGATAATCGTTTTCAGCTCTACTATAATCATATAAAAGCCGTTCGGAATAAGTAGTTCCGAGCGGCTTTATTTGTTGCTAACCTACAATCAGGCAATAGGTTATGATTCACTACAAAATTGACGTTTCGACACTCTAAATTGTAAATTCAGCAATAAAGTGTCGTAAAATTTGTAATTTCAACATATACATTTTGTTAATATTTGGTAATTTTGCACCATATAATCATGAAAAAGTGTTAGATACATATATCATAGTATTATATAGCATTAGTGGATAAAATTATAGTGGATTTAGGTTTAGGTGAAATTTTTCAGTGAAACAAACAGAAAAAAGAAAAAGCTATTAAAATATGTATTAAATACATCATCATTCTTATGATGTTGTATTGTGAAACAAGGTAGTCGTTTGATGACCACCTTGTTTTTGTTCTATAGAGGAGTGCAATGGAAGAGCCAAACGATAATACAATCAATTTTCCTTCATTCTTACAACCTTGCGTGCAGTACCATCGCTATAGCGATAGATATTTACACCACCGACTGAAGCCTTGATTGGCATACCTGTAAGGCTGTAGATACCTACGACCTCGGAACATTCAGATAGTGAATCTGTAGTTATGCCACGGACACTGACAGGGTCATATCCATAGAAAGCATCCATGTAGTCTATACGCTTAACAACCCAGTCCTTTATACGCTGAAGGTCATCCTTACCTGCATTACGGATAGGAGGCTCAACACCCACGGTCACATCTGTAGCACGCCACAGGCGTGACTGATAAAGGCATATATCACCAGCCTTATAAGTCTTAAAAGGATTGTAGTCTTTATACTTATCAAAGTTTTCCCAGTCCTCATACAACTCCCAGTTAGGACTAATCTCAATGTCATTGTAACATGGACTCTCTGGCCAACGTGCCTTTTCGAGAGCATAGTATTCCTCACCTATACGGTCACACCAATCATCGAGGAGAGAATGTATGTTAGCAACATCAAACACTCCCTTCTGACGCAGTTCGATGTAACGCTCACGTTCCTGCTCTGAGTAATACTTATCCATCCATACATAAGGACCTTGTGTGATGTATGACTTTGAACGCTCCACAGGTACTGGGAAACCATAGAGAGTGACACCGAAAGTCATGTCAAGATCATAAGGAGCAACCATCCACTGGTTGCCATTATACGTGAACCACTGCCAGTTCTTAAGCATACCATCGAGGTTCATGGTCATACGGTTGAATACATAGTAGTCAAGGAGACTCTGTACCTCATAGTGTCTCTCAAACTCTGCCTTGAACTCTGTCTCACTAACGCCGCGATTGTCAAGTTCCTTCAAATCACCACAACACTTACTGAAACCGATGATATAATTTTTTACCTTAATGGTACGAATGAGATCCTTCATGTGGTCAGCACTTTCTGTGGTAGAGAGATAAGGACTGTCATCGCCCATAAGTTCATCAGGTGAGTTACCATCGTACTCAGTATCAGTCTTAGTATAGATGTCCTTAGGATTACGCACATCGAAGTGCTCCCATGATATATTACCGCCAAAGAAGAACTCATCACGAATATCGCCATCAATATGTATATGTTCTGCAGTATGCTTTTTCATATTCATGTTCTTACGGCTCTTCTTTAACTGCCATGAGTAGAGACCGAGGAAATCGCCATTGAAATATACGGCACATGGAAAGCCGTCAGGAAAACAACGAGCATCGCTCTCCTTCTTATAGCCCTCACGTTCCCAGAAAGGCTTACGGTCTTCCACCACTTCTTCGAAAAGATTATAGCCAACCTCACTAATACCACGTATGGCATCAGTGTAAAAACCTTTGAGGAGGAAACCATCCTGGTCAACCCAGTTACCAAAGGCAATCTGTGGCTGTGAAGTAAGGTCCCAGTCATTGTCGCTGAGGTCGAAATTATAACTTTTCTTCTCCAGTCGAAGGGTGTAGTTACCTTGAGCCGTGATGACTATACGTTTCTTGAAGTAATGCCCCTTACCGTCATACATTTCAAGCCACGCATTACGCTTTGTGGTCTTGGCAGTAGGGAGACTCATCGTTCCCTTGATATTGACATACGCGAAACGAGGCATTGGGAGGAAAATGGCAGAATCAGCACTCTTATCCTCCACGTCCATCTCCTGACGCAGGTGTTCAGCCACAGTGGAGAACGAAGTACGCCAGTCACCACCTGCGTCCTGTGCATAAGACGAGCCTGTGATGAGTAATGACAAAAACAATAAGGACAAAGACTTCATATATAAAATAAAGATTAATAATTCATAATTCAAATTTATTTGCAAATATAGCAATTATTCGGCATAACCAATTATGAATCATGAATTGTGAATTAAAATAGTATTCTATTCTCCACTCTCTCCGTAGATATGAGAGTACCATCTTCAGCAACAATATCGACATTCCATATATGGGATGTGCGACCGCAATGGAGCACAGTGCCCTTGCCATACACCTTACCTTTGGTATCTGACATAGCAATATGATTGCCTGACACCTGAGTGCCACATATCTTCTTCGTCTCATCGTAGTCTGTAAGATGAAGCGAACCTGCACCAGCAACAGTCTCAGCAAGTGCGAGCGATGCTCCTCCATGAAGTATGCCGAAATATTGGCGTGTAGCTTCATTTATAGGCATCTCAGCAAGTGCAATATCATCGTCAGAAGGGAGGAATTTTATTCCAAGTGTTTCGCACATAGTCCCCTTTAGACGTTCATTAAGCATTTCACATTCTTCTTTTGTAAACATAGTTATGTCGTTGAATATTTTGCAAGTTGTTTCCTCATCTCTTTTGCCCTACCCTGTGTCACCTTATCCATCAAAGCCCAGAAACGAGGAGAATGGTCATGGTGTACGGTATGGCATAACTCATGAAGGATAACGTAATCTATTAGTTCCTCTGGCACACGCATAAGAAACAACGACAGATTGATGCTATTAGTACCCGAACAAGAGCCCCAACGTGTACGTGACGACTGAATCTTAAGACCAGAATAGTGGAAACCGAACTGTTGAGCTAACTCCGCCAGTCTTATCGGAAGATAATGTTTTGCAGCCTTACGCAGATGCACTATCTCATCATCAGTGGTCACATGACCGTTCCGCACCTTCTCCCACTTGGCAAGAAGCGGAACACGGTATTTATCTACAGCTCTCTTCACCTCGCCCAGTGTAGCATAGTAAGGAGCCGTAACACGCAAACCGTCAACCACAGGGCGCATAATGATTCTTCGTGCTCTCGGGTTGACGGTTATATAGACGCTTCCAAAATCCGTGTCTTGGTATTGCATATTAATTATGTCAAATTCCAAATTTATAATCTATGCGTTCCGAACGGGAGGAAATATCAAATTTCAAATTTGTAATTCATGCGTCCCGAACAGGAGGAAATGTCAAATTTCAAATTTATAATCTATGCATCCCGAACGCTTATCCCGAAGGCATAAATTTGAAATCATTAATTTGACATGATAGATTATAGATTTGTAATATATACTTCTACAGCTTCTTAAACTCAGAGTAGATAGCCTCAGCAATGCTCTTCATCTCGTCAGCAGGAAGTGAAAGCTTCTCGTTAGAGAAAATCATATCCTTCTCACTCTGCATAGGAATGAGGTGGATGTGTGCATGTGGAACCTCAAGTCCGAGTACTGCCTGACCTACCTTGATACAAGGGAATGCCTTCTTGATAGCTACTGCCACCTTCTTAGCAAACACCTGGAAACGGGCAAGTTCATCATCCTCCATGTCGAAGATGTAATCAACCTCACGACGTGGAATGACAAGTGTGTGACCCTTGACAAGCGGATTGATATCAAGGAAAGCATAGAACTCATCGTTCTCTGCACACTTGTATGAAGGAATCTCACCTTCTGCAATCTTTGTGAATATACTCATAATGCAAAATAATAAGAGGCCTACTCCAACACTTCAAAAAAGGGAAGGGGTTGGCCTAAAGTTTTATTCCATTGTGATACTTGTAATCTCGAGCTTGATTGTTCCTCGTGGAATCTGAATCTCAGCCACATCGCCTACCTTCTTGCCGAGGAGACCCTGAGCAATAGGAGTCTTGATTGAAATCTTGTTTTCACGAAGATTAGCCTCACCCTCACTTACGATAGTGTAGATGAGCTTTGAGCCGTTAGCAAGGTTCTTAAGTTCAACCTTAGAAAGAATCTGGACAGCATCAGTGTTGGCAAGCTTTGACTTGTCAAGAATCTTGGCATCAGCAAGTGTAGCCTTGAGTTCTGCAATACGAGTCTCCAACTTACCCTGTGCTTCCTTTGCTGCATCATACTCAGCATTCTCTGAGAGGTCGCCTTTCTCACGTGCCTCAGCAATCTGACGGATTACCTCTGGGCGTTCTATCTCTTCTAATTCCTTAATCTGGGCTTTGAGTTTATCATAGCCCTCCTGTGACATGTAAGCCATAGTTATACGTTTTTTAATATCTTGTTATTAAAGTTAATTCTCTTGTAAGTAACTGACGTTTGACAGTCCGCTGATTAATTTTTTTTGTCAATCCCCACCCTTTAACATAGAGTGACGGTGGGTCTTTGAAAAGAAAAAAGAATTCCGACAACACGAACGATGTCGGAACCCCCTTATCCTAAACGGTGCAAAGATATGACTTTTTGACGTTACTGCAAAACTTTTTACAAAAAACTTTGATTTTCAAAACTAAAAAGTAATTGCTGCACCTATTATGAAGTTAGGTCCGACTGCTCTGTAACCATAGAAACGATCGAAGTTGGAATTAAGCAGATTATCCACATTTGCATAAAGGCTGAGTGGGAATCTTGGGAATACGTAATGTGCCGTAAGTCCCATATCCACTGTTGTTGGACGCTCATAGAGCTTAACGCCACTTGCCTTCATTGTATTGTCTGCCTTTGCCTTCTTAAAGCTCTGTATCTTGAGGTCGCCACCAACGAAGAAACCGTCACATATCTTGATGTCCATGTTCCAATCCAAATCCATGCTTGGACGTGCAATGGCAACACCGTATTTGTAGTCATCAGCAAGCGACCAAGAGTTAAACTGATTCTTGAAGTCGAACTTGATGTACTCGTCATAGTTATATACGATGTCAATGTTTGCATAGAAACGACTTCCTTCCACAAGAGTGATGTAAGTCATATTATTCATGCTGCTCAAAGCTGTGAGTTCAGCACGGTTCTTTGACTTATCAATACCGAGGTTCACATCACCAGCAAAACCTGCATCACTACGGAAGCGGAAACCAGCCTTGAGGTCGAGCTTATGGAACTCTGGCTTCAACAATGCATCTTCCACCTTCTGATTAGGAAGTGTTTGGTCGGCAATAGCAGGGAGAAGAGCATAAGGATTGAGTGCATTGAACGCACGGAAATCATTCTCTGTCTCGTAACCAATCACCTGTGCATAGAGGTCAGAGTATTCGCTTGCGTGATACTCAAAGCGGAGGTCTGGAGCTACACCGCCAGCACCAAGATAGATACCAACCTTGATGGAGAAGTCGTAGTCATCAAAGCGATAGTATGGAAGTGCGTGTGCATGAGTGTATGAACCATAGTGCTTCATTCCGTATGATGCTGTATTGATACCGAAGTCGAGGTTAAGGCTACTCTCCTCATTTAAGAACACACCGAAGTCGGTATTGAGATGTACCTGTCCCTCTGTGTATTTATCCTTCATATTAGTAACGTACTTCTGGTTGAAGAACTCATAGCCGAACTCACCACATATTCTGAAATCCTTACTCTTGTAGTCAGTAGTACCGAGAGTTATTTCACCAAGGCTGTTGTTCTGCTTGTTCGTCTCTGGTGAAGCAGGAGCAATGTAGTTGAACACCTGGCTCTCAAGTCCTGTCCTTATGTAGAACTCAGAAAGACCACCAGCATACTTGTGAGTATAATCCAATCCACCACGTGAAGTATAGAAACGAGCCTTTACCCTGTCACTACCATAGAGACTTGTATTCTTCTTTGTATCATTACAAGAGAATCCATCTACAGAGAAGCGCACACCAAGTACATCGTTCTTAGAGACGTCGAAGCCGTAGGCAGCATGAAGGTCAAAGTTACCAGCCGTACCACCACCGAGTGAGAAGAAGCCCTTGTCTGCACCCTCACCAACTGACTCAGAACTCATCATATCCATAGGATCAAAGATATACTTCTTGGTAGCAAGCACCTTCTTTGAGTAGCTGACAGAATTGTGGACAGTCTCTGACTCCACCACCTGTGGCAACACATTAATCTTGTTGGCATCCTTCACCACTGGAGTGACACTTGTCTCCACCTCAACTGTATTATCCATCTGAGCAAAGGCAGGAACAGCTGCCATAGCCACGAGAGAAAATATATATTTTTTCATATTGTAATTCTACTTTAGTCTATCCTCAATCATCTTATTGATTTCCTCATTCTCTGTGTAGTTACTTTTTAGAGACACAAGGTACTGCTGAGCCTCAACATCCCTACCCTGACGAGCACATACGTCAGAAAGGAGGATGAAAGCACGAGCCAACCAGTATGTATGAGGAGTACCAGAGTCGATGAAGTTTACGAGACAGTTCTCAGCCGACTCATACTGCTTAGTGTCGTAGGCATACTGAGCGAGGCGAACCGTTGCCTGTGCGCCATAGATGACATGAGTATCCTTTGCAAGGATATTGAGATCATCCACTGCCTTCTTATTCTGCTTCTGCATGAGGTAGCTGTCAGCACGAGCCATACGTATCTCTGCCTGAATCTCTGGTGCCACCTTGCTTCCATCTACGAGGATGGCTGACGCAAGGTTGATGGTTGAGGCATAATCCCTTGCAGCGTAAGCGGCACGTACCTCACCAATCTGAGCCTCAAGACGCATCGTCTCTGATGTTGTCTGAGCCTTGAGCTGGCCGTAGTACTTCTGGGCAGCCACGTTGTCATTATTCATGACAGCCTTGATGGCAGCATCACGAAGGAGAGTCTCAAGTTCCTCCTGTGAGAGAGGCTTGCCAGCCTTGGCAGAGAGCGACTTATACTCGTTCACCTTACCCTGGCTTACATATACATCCTTGAGGTTGGCAAGAGCTGTCTGTGCCTCTGCTGTATTAGGATATTCGTCGATTACACGGAGATAAGACTTGACAGCTGAGTTCACCTCACCTGACTCATACTGAATCATGGCAAGCTCGTTGCAAGCCTTACGTGCATTGGCACTCTGTGGATAGTCATTGATAATCTTGCTGAATGCCTGTGATGCACCCTGCTTGTCACCTATCTGAACATAGGCACGACCCTTCTCATAGAGAGCATCGGCACTATACACAGAACCTGCATACTTATCACTCATCTTATTAAGGAGTTCAACCTTACGGTTGTAGTTACCCTTGAGACCAGCGATGTAAGCTTGCTGGAAGAGTGAGTAGTCACCATTCACATCACATACATCGAGAGCCTTTTGGTAGCTTGCATTTGCCTCGTTGTACTTACGACGGCTCATATAGCAGTCACCAATACGGTTGTGGGCATCAGAGAGAATCTGCTTATCCACCTCCTTGCCATTATAAAGAGGATTGTTCACATACTTCTGGAAATGATTCAGGGCATTAGAATAGTCCTGAAGCTTGAAGTATGAGTAACCAATACTATAGCTTGCGTATGCGTAGTTCTTAGCCGAGCTTGGAGCAATGTTAGTAAACTGCTTGAGGTCAACGAGTGCTGACTTGTAGTCACCGAGACGGTACTCACTCTCACCCTTGATGAGGTAAGACTCACAGAATGACTCCTCATCCACGTTGCCCATCACTATTGACTTAGCCATATAGCCTTTGGATGACTTGTAGTCAGTTGATGTGAATGACTGAATACCGAGATTGTAGAGTACCCTCTGCTTGGCATTGAGAATCTCCTTGCTTGGCTTCTTAATCTTCTCGATTGAAGCAAGTGCGGCAGAGTAATTCTTTGTAGTGAAATATACCTCTGTGAGGTGTTTTGTGATTACACTATTATACTTTGAGTTAGGATACTTGTTGAGGAATCCCTCAAATGCTGTAACTGACTCACCGAATCCCATAGGAGCACCATCATGAAGCGTGAGAGCATAGTTGTAAGCAGCCTCCTCACTCATCGTCTTGTCCGAAGTGTTGCTTGCTGCCTGCTGGAAAGCCATCTGAGCCTGACGCTTCTTCTTGACGTTGAGGTAGCAATTACCAGCATTGAGCCATGCACTCTGAGCCATGGCATCCTTGCTCGTACCGGCACTCTTGCTGAGACAGTTGGCAGCCTTGTCATATTGCTTGAGGCGGAGATATGACATACCCTGCTTATAAAGTGAGGTACGGTCAGTGGCATGAGCTTTCTCAAACATCTTGACAGCCTCACCATAGTTCTCAAGACCATAATAAGCCTCACCCTTGATACGGTAAACCATATCGCTGTTATCACCATTCACCTGAACGGCATTGATATAGTCGAGAGCCTGCTTATTGCTACCTGTCCTTACGCAACAGTCAGCAGCATAGAGCGAAGCCGTATTTTTATATTTAGGAGATGTGGAAGTGGCAGAGAAACCTGAAAAGGCACCCTTGAAGTCACCCTTCACATACTTAATGTAAGCAAGGTAGTAGTCGCAATCAACATAGTACTTCTCATTGGCCATGAGGTCATTGAGAAGACTCTGAGCCTTACCATAGTCACTACGATGTATGGCAAGGATTGAGCAATATAGCTTTGACTCCTCCTGCAATAGAGATACAGGATACATGAATGGAGAGTATTCAAGGTCATTCACCTCCTCATAACGCTCCTCCATAACAAGGAGATTGCCACGAAGCGTACGCAACACATCGTGGTACACGTTTGACGAGTTGCGGTCGAGCCATGCACTTATAGCATCGGCTGTTCCAGGGGTACGGAGAGCATAGTCGCACACCAGACGGAGAGCCTCAGCGTCCTTAGCCAGCTTCCTGTCGTGTCCAGCCTCACATAGATATCTTTCGAGCGAAAGTTTTGCAGCATAATAGTGACCGTCAGCCACTAACTTTATAGCCGATTCCTGTATCGTCTCCACCGAAGAGCCAGTATAAACCTGCTGAGCAGAAACAATACCAGTCATCCCTAACAGTAAAGCTGCCAGAATGAATTTCTTATTGTTCATAGAAATAAATCAGTACACCTGATTGTCTGATTGTTTGATAATACAGTTTTGCAAGGACAAAGGTACAAAATGATTATCCAAAATCAATAATATTTTAGCCACAATTAACATTTTTAGTTGAAAATATATTGTTTCACCTCATTTATAGTGTGTTTTACATATCATGAATTACAGCATCGACCTGCAAATGCTCCTTATTCAGAACAACCACTACGACATCCAAAGAAGGGCATGCAACATAAAAGCAAGTTCTCAAAAAAAATGACATAATGTCACTCGATAACCCTTCGTCAATCCTTCGCTAATGGTTCGTCAACCCTTCCTAATTTTTCGGCGACAAGACGAATGGCAAAAAGAAAGCGGACGTTCGTAAGCAAGTAACAAATTGTTATCCAAGATAACAACAGTTTACACAAGTGCCTTGACAGACAGAACAACGAGGATGTACCTTGAAAATTTACCAATAAAGGAAAAGAAGGTCACTCCCCACACGTTGGCTCTGAGGATGCCGAGTGCAATAGCTATGGCAGAACCAAAGATAGGAAGGAATGTGAACATGGCTATCCACGAACCCTTGTTCTCGACATAGTTCTTTGTCTTTACAAGACGTTTCTCCTTTATCCTCATCCACTTAGAAATGGTTTGAACATCCCATATTCTTCCTATGTAATAGTTGAATATTGTTCCTGCCACATTACCTATTGTACCACTAATGACAGTAATCCATGGATCCATGGATGTGGTGGCAATGAGGGCAGCCATAACGACCTCAGAATTGAATGGAACGAATGTACCAGCAAGGAAAGCAGCAAGACACATTCCTATATAACCGTAATTGATAAAAAATTCGTTGAGTGACTCCATGTTACATGTTTATTGATAAGGCAATAATAATTATTGCAACGATGATATTCAAGATAAAAAGATTGTTTGCAAACTTATTGTCGCAGACAACCCAAAATCTACCGCCCATAACTGCTGTATCAATGATAAGTAAACCAAGGAACAAGTTGAAGCATTGAGGCATGAGGAACAACATTGCCGCAATGATGAATCCATGCAGTGTAACTATTTCAAAGATTGAACGTTGACGAAGCTTATCCTGTGACTTCGTAAAGATAAAGTGTATTGCTCCCAAAAGGAATGAGAAAGCAACCAACACACCTGCTGCAACCTGACTTTCCTTTAATATGGATGAACTTGGCATTATTATGTCGGAAGCCTTCACAAAAAAGTCGATGAAGATGTCTATTCTGTCATTAAGCACGGCAAAGGCAAAGAAGAACCAATAAGGAGTGACAAGAGCAATCAGGGATGCTACCACGCCTTTGAAATCGAGTGCACTCAGCTTTGCCTGAAATAGCCACAGAGGTATGACGTACACCAACATCTTAGGGCACACCAATGAAGCGAGTGACAAAAAGAAATGGGTGGAGAAACTCAATGCCGGCGATGTCTTCTGATACGAGGAGAAGAGGTACAAGTAAGAGAAGAGTGAAGCCAGCATCACGAGGTGCGCTGGTTGGAACTTATGAAGACACAGGCACACACCCATAAGCATGGCAAGCATTGTACTCAACATTCGTGAACTCACACGAAGCAGTACAAGCGTATTACTGAACTCAACCATTGCATAGATGAGAACAGAAGTTATGGTGAGTCCTATTATGTTACCAAGGAATCCTTTTTGGATGCCTTCTGGAAGCAAGTACCACAATCCATGGTCAGGCAATGCCAATATTACCATGTCCTTTGTAGGAGCAAACAACCATATCACTATTGACACCAGACAAATGGCTGGAAGAGAAAATGGGTTCTTGCTTATTATGCTTTGAATTGATGATTGCACAAGAAAAAAATTTATTGAAGTGAATTGGAGTAAAAGGAAGTTAAAAGGAGTAAAGATACGAATGACATTTCCGCTAATTACCTTTCATTTCACTTACCTAATACTACTTGTAAGTACAAAAAATGTTAAACTGCTGCAAAGTTACATATTTTTTTGTTTTCAAGTTGATAATCATATTGGGTAATCGAAATATTTTTTGTACTTTTGTGGCGATTTTATGATATATCATTAATTAATGAAGAAACTTTTTATTGAAACTTACGGCTGCCAGATGAATGTGGCAGACAGTGAGGTCATTGCGTCTGTCATGAAAATGGCAGATTACGAAACCTGTCAGTCGATTGATGAGGCGGATGCTGTATTGCTCAACACCTGCTCTGTTCGCGATAATGCTGAACAGAAGATTTTCAACCGTCTTGAGACTCTTCATGCCATGCAGAAGAAGGGACACAAGATGATTATCGGTGTAGTGGGGTGTATGGCTGAGCGCGTGAAGGATGATTTGATCGAAAATCATCATGTCAATCTCGTGGCAGGACCAGACTCATACCTTACGCTTCCTGAACTCTTTGCAGCGGCAGAGGTGGGAGAAAAGGCAATAAACATTGAACTTTCGACTACAGAGACATACAAGGATGTCATTCCTGAGCGTATCTGCGGACCACAGGTGTCAGGATTTGTCAGCATCATGCGTGGATGCAACAATTTCTGCCACTACTGCATCGTGCCTTACACTCGTGGACGTGAGCGAAGCCGTGAGGTAGAGAGCATACTCAACGAGGTGAAGGACCTGAAGGATCGTGGATACAAGGAGGTTACGCTCCTTGGTCAGAACGTGAACAGCTACCATTATGAGGAAGTGGGATTTCCACAGCTTCTTGCCCTTGTGGCAGAGAGTGCGCCTGAAATGCGTATCCGTTTCACGACGAGTCACCCTAAGGACATGAGCGACGAGACGCTTGAGGTGATAGCAAGTCATCCGAATATCTGTCGTCACATTCATCTTCCTGTACAGAGCGGTAGTGACCGCATACTCAAGTTGATGAACAGAAAATATACCCGTGAGTGGTATCTCGGTCGTGTGGCTGCCATCAAGCGTATCATACCTGACTGCGGACTTACGACAGATATCTTCGTGGGTTATCATTCAGAGACAGAAGAGGACCATCAGATGTCACTCTCACTCATGAGGGAGTGCGGATATGACTCTGCCTTCATGTTCAAGTATTCTGAGCGTCCTGGCACATACGCATCAAAGCACTTGCCTGACGACGTGCCAGAGGATGTGAAGATTGCACGTCTCAACGAGATGATTGCACTCCAGAACGAGCTTTCGGCAGAGAGCTACCGCAAGGATATTGGCAAGACATTCGAGGTTCTCGTAGAAGGATTCAGCAAGCGTTCACGTGAGCAACTCTTCGGACGTACACAGCAGAACAAGGTTGTGGTGTTCGACAAGGGTAATCATCATATAGGCGACTTCGTAAAAGTAAGAATCACCGAATCAAGTTCGGCAACACTCAAAGGTGAAGAAGTATATGAGTAAGAAATCATCACACCTTGTAGGTACACAATTTGTGACTACCACAATCAGTACCACACTCGTGCTCGTAATGCTCGGTACCATCGTACTTTTCATGCTTACGGCACGCAACCTGTCCAACTATGTTCGTGAAAACATCACGGTTCAGGTTCTCATAAGCGACGACTTGAACAACGAGCAGATATCCAAGTTGCAGAAGCAGTTTAAGAAGGCAAAGTATGTCAAGTCAATCGACTACGTGTCACGTGAAGATGCTGTAAAGGAGGTAAGCGAAGAGATGGGTACTGACCCTACTGAGTTCCTCGGATACAACCCATTTACGGCTTCATTCGAGATTAAGGTGAATGCCGAATACGGCAATCCTGACAGTCTCCGTCATGTGGCTTACGACATCAAGAAGAATCAGGCAGTGGTGGACGTGACTTATCCGAAGGATTTCGTCAAGTCACTCAACGAGAACATACAGAAGGTGAGCATCATCCTGCTTATCATAGCAGCACTCTTCTCATACATCTCGTTTGCTCTCATCAACAATACGGTTCGTCTCACAATCTTCTCACGTCGCTTTATCATCAACACGATGAAGCTCGTAGGTGCAAGCTGGGGATTCATCCGACGTCCTTTCCTCAAGCAAGGTATGGTACTCGGACTTACATCTGCCGTAATAGCTGATGCCGTGATATTCCTTGGAGTGAACCGTGTACAGGCCTTTGAACCTGCTCTTGCTTCAATCATAGACATGGAGGTGTTTGCCATCGTAAGCGCAGCCGTATTTGCATTCGGTATCATCATCACACTCGTATGTATCTACGCTTCGCTCAACAAGTTCCTCCGTATGAGCAGCAACGATTTGTACTATGTGTAAATAACTTGGGAGTTAACTTCGTGGAGTTAAAAAGGAGTTATAAAGGTAGTTAAAAAGACGAATGACCGTTCGCGTATTAGTTGTAAAACGAAAATCCGGAATATTTTAGAAAATTGTTTCTCTTTTGTTTTACCTCCCTTCGGTCAGTGAGAGAAGTTACTTGTTTTTACTTCCCTACAGTCTGTGAGACCGCTTTGCCCAGTTCTGATTATTGGCGTACATGGCGCACATAAATGAATGAACCTGCGTTTTTAGAAATAGAGTATCGTCTCTTTAACTTCATTTTATCTCCCCCAATAACTACTCTATAACTACTTTGAGTAATTTGAAATAACAAATAATATGAACAACAACAATTTTGCATTCAGCAAGATTAACTACATCCTTCTTGCTGTAGGAATAGTAATCATCCTTGCAGGATTCTATCTCATGTCGGGTGACAGCACAACAGAAGCTGCCTTCAACCCAGACATATTCAGCGACACACGCATCAAGGTGGCACCTATGGTCAGCCTCTTTGGATTTATCTTCATCATCGTGGCTATTCTCTGGCCAAGCAAAAAAGGCGAATAAGATATGAACGAATTGCAAGCCCTCCTCATGGGCATATTTCAGGGATTGACAGAGTATCTTCCCGTAAGCAGTAGCGGTCACCTTGCTATTGCTGGAGAGCTTCTCGGAGTGGAAGACCCTGAGAAGGTGATGGCTTTCACCGTGGCTGTACATGTGGCTACCGTTCTCAGCACCATAGTTATCCTCTGGAAGGAGATTGTATGGATTCTCACAGGTCTGTTCCGTAAGAACCCAGGAGGTGGAATGAACATGGAACAACAGTATGCGGTCAACATACTCGTGAGCATGATTCCAATCGGTATCGTGGGAGTGTTCTTCAAGGACTGGATTGAGGAAGCATTTGGCGGACTTGTGGTCGTAGGATGCTGCCTTATAGTCACATCCATGCTCCTCGGCTTCTCATACTTTGCCAAGCCACGTACAAAGGAGAATATTTCCGTAACAGATGCCCTCATCATCGGTATTGCACAGGCAATAGCAGCCCTCCCAGGACTCTCTCGTAGCGGTTCAACAATCGGTATGGGACTTATCCTCGGCGACAAGAAAGAAAAGCTTGCCCAGTTCTCATTCCTCATGGCCATTCCTCCTATCCTCGGTATGGCACTCCTCGACTTCAAGGATATGCTTGAGGTAGGAATAGAGACAGCCATGGCAGGAATATCAACATCAGCACTTGCCGTAGGATTCATCTCAGCATTCATCGTAGGATGTATTGCCTGCAAGATGATGATTGAACTTGTCAAGAAGGGCAAGATGATTTGGTTCTCCATCTACTGTGCCATCGTCGGAGTATCGGTATTGGTATGGCAGTTGCTTATGTAAAATTAGGCTGTTTTTCACGTCCTGAGTTTGGAACTCTTAATCCATAAGGATAAAAAAGTATAGAAAATACTGTGTTTTGAAGTAGTGACTAAGTACTGACTCATATGAGACTCATATGAGACTTACATGAGACTCTGAGCATAGACAATATAGTATCATTCAAGCAACAGTTTTTCTTACTACACGTGAACAAGGCAGGCTATAATAAAAATATAATGAATCCCCAACTCGGAGAAATACTCGTATTCAATAAGCCTTACAGGTGGACATCGTTCAATGTTGTTGCCAAGGTACGCAGGGAACTGTCACACAGGTTAGGCGTAAAGAAACTAAAGGTAGGACATGCAGGTACGCTCGACCCCCTTGCCACAGGCGTATTGCTTGTGTGCACAGGAAAGGCAACAAAGCGTATTGATGAACTACAGAGCCATACGAAGGAATATGTTGCAACAATCAAACTGGGTGCTACGACTCCTTCCTTTGATATGGAAACAGAAGAGGATGCAACCTATCCTTTTGAACACATCACCCGTGAAAAGATAGATGAGGCACTCAAAAGCTTTGTCGGAAGGATAGAGCAGATACCCCCTACCTATTCTGCATGCAAGGTCGATGGCAAAAGAGCCTTTGCCCTTGCACGTCAAGGTGAAGAGGTGGACTTGAAGCCAAAGGTACTCGTCATCGACGAGATAGAGGTTATGCACTTTGGCATGGTTGAGAATCGTGTTGAGGAACTTGAAGATGAACGCAGTTCGGAAGACCCACGTGACAACCGCATCAAGTACCAGACAGGAAACCTCGGTGAGAGTCATCTCTCGCTTACCATAAGGGTTGTGTGCAGTAAGGGTACATACATCCGTGCCCTGGCACGAGACATCGGCAAGGCACTCGGTAGCGGAGGTTATCTCACAGACCTCATCCGCACAAGGATTGGCGAGTATAAACTCAAGGATTGCATAGACATAGAGCATCTTGACGAATGGCTTGATGCCCAGACAATAGAAAAAGAAATACTTTAATAAAGGATAAAGATATGAAACTATCTCAGTTCAAGTTTAAGTTACCAGATGACAAGGTGGCACTCGAGCCTCCTTACCATCGTGATGAATGCAAGTTAATGGTCGTTCATCGTAAGACAGGTGAAATAGAGCATCGTGTATTCAAGGACATCATCGACTATTTTGATGATGGTGACTCATTCATATTTAACGACACAAGGGTATTCCCTGCACGTCTATACGGAAACAAGGAGAAGACAGGCGCACGTATCGAGGTATTCCTCCTTCGTGAACTTAACGCCGAACTACGTCTTTGGGATGTTCTCGTTGACCCAGCACGTAAGATACGTATAGGAAACAAGTTATACTTTGGTGAAGACAACTCCATGGTAGCCGAGGTTATCGACAATACAACTTCACGTGGACGTACACTCCGTTTCCTCTATGACGGTCCTCATGATGAGTTCAAGGCAGCTCTCTATGCACTTGGAGAGGCTCCACTACCAGACGATGTCCGTTCACGTCGTAAGGCTACACCAGAGGATATCGAGAATTTCCAGACAATATATGCAACAAAGGAAGGTGCTGTAACCGCTCCTGCCACAGGTCTCCACTTCTCTCGTGAGCTAATGAAGCGCATGGAGATTAAGGGCATCAACCAGGCATTCATCACTCTCCACGCAGGTCTTGGCAACTTCCGTAACATCGACGTTGAAGACCTCACAAAGCATAAGACAGACAGCGAGCAAATGTCCGTATCAGCAGAGGCTTGTGCTATCGTCAACAAGTCAAAGGAAGAAGGACATCACGTATGTGCCGTAGGTACTACCGTACTTCGTGCAATCGAGACAGCCGTAGGTCCAGGTGGTTTCATCAAGGAGTTTGAGGGATGGACAAACAAGTTTATCTTCCCTCCATACGACTTCACAGTGGCTGATGCCTTTGTCGTAAACTTCCAGATGCCACTCACAACCATGCTTATGCTTGTAACAGCATTCGGTGGCTACGACGTGGTGATGAACGCTTATAAGGAAGCCCTCAACGGCGACTATAAGTTTGGTACTTACGGTGATGCTATGCTCATAATTGACTAAGATGCATACCGTATTCCTATCATTAGGTACAAATCTTGGCGACAAGGAAAGAAATCTCAATGACGCCATTGCTCATATACAAAGGCGGATTGGCACAGTTGTGGCCAAATCCGCCTTTGTCCAAACTGAGCCGTGGGGATTTGAAACCGATAACTCCTTCCTTAATGCAGCCATAAAGGTAGAGACAATACAGTCACCCGAACAGGTTCTGCATCAGACTCAGGAGATAGAGAGGATGCTTGGCAGAGTGTCCAAATCCGTTGATGGCAAGTACCACGACAGAATAATAGATATTGACATTCTCTTGTATTATGTGGATTCTGTCATCAAGGGTGACGGCTTACATTTAAGTACACCAGAACTGACTATACCACACCCGTTAATGAATGAGCGTGACTTTGTACTCATTCCATTGAAAGAAATATTATGAAATTAAAGTTTTTACATCTGGCATTGTTTGCCTTGCTTCCATCATGTATTATGGCGCAAAAAAAACAGTTTACTCTCGATGATCTCCTTCCTGGAGGAAAGACATATTATCAGAACTCCGTTCCTGAAAACAAATACCTCACATGGTGGGGTAACGAATGTGTAATGCTCGAAGTTGACAGATGTTATGTCATAGACAAGAAGACAGGCAAGGAAAGCAAGTCTATGTTTAACCTTGACGACATCAACGCAATCCTTAAAAACGCAGGAAAAAAGACCGTTTCAAGTCTCCTATATACGTCATTCCCATACGAGGACAAGTCATACGCTATGGTCGAACGTAGTAATGGCACAAAGTATCTCGTTAGCTTTGCAGATGAGAAGAAAATAATCTGGACATCCGAAGCTGGAAAGGATAATGAAGACTGGAACAGCACATCACGTAATCTGGCATATACGGACAATCATAACCTATATGTTCAGGATGCTGACGGAAAGACCATTCAGGTGTCAAAGGATGGAAATAACGATATAAGATATGGCGAGTCCGTCCATCGTGACGAGTTCGGAATATTCAAGGGAACATTCTGGAGTCCTAAGGGCAATCTCCTTGCTTTCTACCGAATGGACCAAAGCATGGTAAGTACATATCCACAGGTAAATGTTACTCCAAAGGGTACAGATTCACGTTGTGCACAACTTGTACCAGACAAATATCCTATGGCAGGTGAGACTTCACACAAGGTTACCGTAGGAGTATTTGACGTAGCAACAAAGAAGACAATATATCTTGATGCTGGCGACCCAACTGACCGCTACTTTACAAACGTGGCATGGGCACCAGACGAGAAGACAATATACATGATTGAACTCAATCGTGACCAGACAGATGGTGAACTTGTAGAGTACGATGCAAAGACAGGCAAGAAGATTCGTACCCTCTTTGCTGAGCATGATGACAAGTATTTCGAGCCTTGTGCTCCTATACAGTTCCTTCCTTGGGACAGCAGCAAGTTCATCTACCTAAGTCGTCGTGACGGATATAATCACATATATCTTTACAATACGGACGGTAAATTGCTCAAGCAACTCACAAAGGGAGAATGGGAAGTATTCGACATCATCGGCTTCAACAAGAGCGCAAAGTCTGTCATCTATTCTTCCAACGAGGCTTCACCAATACAGAAGAATATCTGTACAGTAGGTATGAACGGCAAGCATAGCGTAATAGGTAATGCAACAGGATGGCATAGTGCCAAGTTGAGCAATAGCGGTGAGTACATTCTTGACTACTATTCTTCTCCAACTATTGCACGTAACATAGATGTGTGCAGCACAAAGACCTTGAAGTCGTCAAACATATTCTCGGCTAAGGACAAGTGGGAAAACTTCAACGCACCAAAGATTCAGCTTGGAACTATCAAGGCTGCTGACGGTAAGACAGATCTTTACTATCGCCTTGTTTTGCCAACAGATTTTGACCCAAACAAGAAATATCCTGCCGTAGTATATGTATATGGCGGTCCTCATGCACACAATATTGATGCTTCCATACATAATGGAGTACGTGGATGGGATATCTACATGGCACAGAAGGGCTATGTAATGTTCTGCCTCGACAACCGTGGTAGCGAACATAGAGGCAAAGACTTTGAGCAGGCTACATTCCGCAACCTCGGTGTGGAGGAGATGAAAGACCAGTTGAAGGGTGTCGAGTATCTCAAGAGCCTTCCTTACGTTGACTCTTCACGCCTCGGAGTGCATGGTTGGAGTTTTGGCGGTTACATGACAACAAGTCTTATGACTACATATCCTGATGTGTTCAAGTGTGGTGTTGCAGGAGGTCCAGTTATCGACTGGAAATACTACGAGGTGATGTATGGCGAACGCTATATGGACACTCCTCAGACAAACCCAGAAGGTTACAAGAAGACTTCACTCCTCAACAAGGCTGGTAATCTCAAGGGACGTCTCCTTGTCATCTATGGAGGAAACGACCCAACATGTGTTCCTCAGCATACACTCACATTCATGCGTGCATGTATTGATGCTGGCACTTATCCAGACCTCTTCACTTATCCTGGTGACGGTCATAATATGTTCGGACATGACAGAATACACCTCCATGAGGTCATCACACGTTATTTTGAGGATCACTTGAAGTAACAGAATTCACTTGTAAAAACGCAATATGAAACAACTGACAGTAGTAAAAGTAGGAGGCAAGATTGTTGAGGACGAAGAAACACTCGTCCAGCTCCTCAAGGATTTTAGCGCAATAGAAGGACCAAAGGTTCTTGTACATGGTGGTGGACGTAGTGCCACTAAGGTTGCTGCTGACCTCGGCATAGAGAGTACGATGATAGGAGGTCGCCGTGTGACAGATGCAGATATGCTCCGTGTGGTCAGCATGGTGTATGGTGGACTTGTGAACAAGAACATCGTTGCACGTCTTCAGGCTTGTGGCATCAACGCACTCGGACTCACGGGAGCGGACATGAACGTGATGCTCTCACACAAGCGTCCACTCAAAAAGGTCAAGATGGAAGACGGAACAGAACAGATGGTTGACTTCGGCTTCGTAGGTGATGTGGATAAGTGTGACGGCAAGATACTTTCTACTCTTATAAATGAAGGAATAGTTCCCGTCATGGCTCCACTAACACACGATGGTAAGGGAAACCTTCTCAATACAAATGCTGACACCATAGCAGGAGAAACAGCCAAGGCACTCGCTCCTTACTTTGATGTAACACTCATGTATAGTTTTGAGCACGCAGGTGTTCTTACTGATCCTGATAATGAAGATAGTGTTATTCCTCTAATAACAGCTAACAGTTTCGAAACCCTCAAGGCAGACGGCACAGTCAGCGGTGGTATGATTCCTAAGATTGAGAATGCTCTTGAAGCTGTAAAAGCAGGCGTGAAGCAGGTTATAATCACTAAGGCAGATGCCATAGACGGCAAACATGGAACTGTAATAAGATAAAAACATTGGATTTCAAGCGCGACATATTACCTCTGAAAGACATAATCTTTCGCACGGCTCTTCGCATCACGATGAATCGCGAAGAGTCGGAGGATATCGTGCAAGATATTCTGTTGAAGCTATGGCAACAGAGAGACGAACTGGAGACAGTCAATAACCTTGAAGCATTTGCCCTCACATCTGCCCGTAATCTTGCCATAGACCGCATTTCCAAGCATGAACAGAGGAACATATCACTCGTCGAGGAAACGCACGACAGGGAAGATGTATGGCAAATGTCCGCACATGACACTATGGAGCGTGAAGAACGTCAAGCCAATATTGCTTCTGTAATCGCTACCCTACCTGAGAAACAACGAACCGTACTACAACTACGTGACATCGAAGGTAAGGCATACAAGGAAATAGCCGAGATAATTGGTATCACAGAGTCAGATGTTAAGGTCAATTTATTCCGTGCAAGAGGATTTTTAAAAGAAAAATTACATTTTCTTAGACGTGATAAATAACGGAAATACACAAGGTTATCAAAGTAAGATAAAAAAGTTACAAAAAAGTTAGATTTTTTTGTAACTTTTCTTTTTCTCATCCGTCGTTATAATAGAAGGGCAAATAAAAGCCTCATCAATAAAAGGCGAATGAAGCCTAAAAAATAAAGATAACAGAATATGGATTACAAGTACATAGAGCAACTGATTGAACGCTACTTTGCCTGCGAGACTACATTGCAGGAAGAGCAAATACTTCGTTCATTCTTCTCACAGGAAGATGTACCTGTAAATCTGCAACAATATGCAGAAATATTCCGCTACGAATCATCCTTATCACATGAGTGCCTTGGTGATGAATTTGATGCCAAAATGATGTTACTCATTGAGAAGGAGTCGGGAATGAATAATAAAATAGTAAGTATTAGAAGTAGGTTCGCACCTTTATTCAAGGCAGCAGCTATTATAGCCATAGTACTTACAATAGGAAGTGCAGCCGAGCAATCAATCGGTAACCGTCCTGACGAGGGCATAAAAGACGTAACAGCCATCAATCCTTACATCAGGAAGGACAACATTTCCGCAGCAATCAAAGTGAAGGACAATACGCAGGCTGAGACACAGACAGCCGTAGTGACAAGCGATTCACTTATGCTTAATAAAAATGATTAACTTTTGCTTTTACAATATTAAACAAATCGATGCTTTAGAAACCAAAATGATGAATGCTGCGAAGCGTATCATCATCTGATGGAAAAACTTCCATCGCAGAATGAGGATGAATCAAAGAATTTTTTGACTCATCCTCATCTTTTTTTCCATATCATTAGTGTCAAATAAAATTAGACTACCATGAAAATAAATTACACCTTATTCATACAGATATTACCCGCACCTCTGCATTTGTCATAGGCGTTATTTCCTTATGGTCAACGCCTTTGTTAACGGCTTGGAGGATACGAAGGAATAAGCCATGACTGACAACAAGGACGTTCTTATCAGGGTAATTAAATGATACATAGTCGAGAAAAGCCTTGGAGCGCGCGCGAAAAGCTGGCATAGTCTCAACATCATCTGGCATATCTATCCATGAGCCCTTCTCTAACACTACACCTGTGATAGATCCCCAGTCACGTTCGCGGAGTAAAGTTGTATAGACCACAGGGATGTCCTGTCCGAGATGCTCAAGAATGATCTTTGTGGTATCTACACAACGTTTGAGGTCGCTTGACAGACAAACATCAAAGGCTGTGGAACATAATTGATCCACAGCCTTTGTAGCCTGATCTTTCCCCGTTTGCGTCAATGTCCCAGGCATGTGCCCTTGAAGGATATGCTTGGCATTTTCCTCTGTTTCTCCATGACGAAGCAGGAATAAGCGAGTCATATAGTTATTTGTTTAGAATGGAAGATCATCTGTCTGGTCACCATTTGAAGCACCGAAGTCCGGTGCAGAAGAATTCTCTGCTGGTGCAAAAGGAGCGTCAACAGCTGGTGCAGGAGCAACAGGAGTACCTGCAGTAGCTGGCTCAACCTTCCATGCACGAACATCATTGTACCAACGACCCTGGTACTCACGAGCATTGATGTCAAACGAAACTGTGTAATCGTTTCCTTGCTGGATGTTAAACAACTTGATTTTATCTTCGCCAAATACGTTGAAGCACACGCGTTTTGGATACTGCTCTGAAGTCTCAAGCACATATTCCTGTGACATCCACATATTTCCAGTAGAACGTGACTGACCACTTCGTGCATCAAGAACAGCAATAATCTTACCTGTAATTTCCATATAATTTTAAATTCTTTTTGATTCTCGTTGATTAAGAGTTCTGCAAAAGTACGATTTATTTTTTGTATTATCATCTTCCATTAAATGTTTTTCTTTACATTGAAAGAAAAAAGATTGTTTTTTCTGCTCTTTTTATTAAAACAATTCATAACTTTGTAGCAAATATAATTTTTTACCGAAAATGAAATTTAGTGTATCCAGTTCAGTTCTCTGCAATAGATTGCAGATTGTAAGTCGAGTGCAGAACTCTAAGAATTCACTCGCTATTCTTGATTGTGTTCTTTTCGAAATAAATGATAGCACACTATGCCTAACAGCATCTGATAGCGAAAACACAATAACAACTACTCTCGACATCGCAGAATGTGACCACAATGGTAAAGTGGCTATCGAGTCAAAGCAACTCGTAACATCTCTCAAGGAAATATCTGATCAACCAATCACATTCGACATCAATGATAATACATTCGCCATTGAGATTAACTACCAGAACGGAAAGTACAATCTCATTGGTCAGGATGGTAACGAATATCCTGTACCTGCAGGTCTTACAGACCTGCAGAACAAGATTGCCATTCCAAGTGTAACTCTCCTCAATGGTATCTCACGTGCTCTCTTTGCTACAGCAAACGATGAGATTCGTCCTCAGATGAATGGTGTCTATTTCGATGTTACGCCAGATTACACTACACTCGTTGCCAGCGACGGTCACAAGCTTGTACGCAATCGTATCCTCTCAGTTAAGGCTGAAACTTCATCTTTCAACCTTCCAAAGAAACCAGCTCTTATGCTTAAGAGCATCCTCGGCAAGGAGGAAGAAGACGTTCAGATTAGCTTCAGCGACCGCAATGCTCTTATTGAGCTTTCTGACTTCGTACTAACTTGTCGTCTTATTGAAGGACGCTATCCAAACTATAACTCTGTAATTCCTACAGACAACCCATTCCGTGTACGCATTGACCGCCTTGCATTCATTGCAGCTCTACGTCGCGTATCTGTATTCGCAAGTGCAAGCAACGCACTCATCAAGCTCCACCTTGAGAACAACACTCTCACTACTTCTGCACAGGACATTGACTTCTCTACATCAGCAGAGGAGCACATAATGTGTGAATACGACGGCGGACCTTTGAGCATCGGCTTCAGCGGACCATTCCTTATTGATGTCCTCAACAGCATTCCATGTCAGGATGTTGTTCTTGAACTTGCCGACCCAAGCCGAGCTGGTGTCATCGTTCCTGCTGAACAGGAGGAAAATGAGGATGTTATCATGCTCCTTATGCCAATGATGCTACAAAACTAACTTGTTCAAGGTAAATTTTGAGAACAGTTAAAAGCTACATTCTTTTAACTACGAATAATATGAAACTTAACATAAAGAATCCAATCGTATTCTTCGACTTGGAAACTACAGGTATTGATGTAGCAAAGGACCGCATAGTGGAACTTTGCTACATCAAAGTTTTTCCAAACGGTAACGAAGAGTCAAAGAATATCCGAATAAATCCTACGGTTCACATCCCAGAACAAACCACAGCCATCCACGGCATTTCTGATGATGATGTCAAGGATTGTCCTACATTTGCACAGATTGCAGGTGAACTGAAGCAGACATTCGAGGGTTGCGACTTCGCAGGATTCAACTCCAACCGCTTTGACATTCCTCTCCTAGTGGAGGAGTTTCTCCGATGTGGTATTGACTTCGACCTCACGAAACGTAAGTTCGTAGATGTTCAGAATATTTTCCACAAGCTTGAACAGCGCACACTCGTAGCCGCCTACAAGTTCTATTGTGGTAAGGATCTCGAAAATGCACACTCAGCACTTGCTGATACACGAGCAACACTTGAAGTGCTTGAGGCACAACTTGACAAGTATCCAGAGACATTGCAAAACGATATCACATTCCTTGATGAATTCTCCAAAATGAACAAGAATGTGGATTTCGCTGGTAGAATCGTGTATAACGACGAAGGAATCGAGACTTTCAACTTTGGTAAGCACAAGGGTAAGACCGTTGCCGAGGTATTGAAGAAAGAGCCAAGCTTCTACAACTGGATGATGCAAGGTGACTTCGCCCTCAACACCAAGCAGGTACTTACAAGAATACGTCTGAGGGAACAGTTTGGAAAATAGAAATCCTACACAAACCAACCACTACTCTCCTATAAGGAGAGGACTAAGTTTCCAAGATGGCACATCATTTTCGACTGTATTAGATCGTATGCCTTCAACAAGGACAAACATATTAATAAATCATCTCATGCTAAAAGGAAAGAAAATCGTATTAGGAATAACAGGAAGCATAGCTGCCTACAAATCTTGTATTCTCATAAGGGAACTGATTAAGAAAGGGGCAGAAGTGCAGGTTGTGATAACTCCAGCAGGTAAGGAATTCATCACGCCAATCACACTATCCGCACTTACGCACAAACCTGTAATCAGCGAATTCTTCAGCCAAAGGGACGGTACATGGAACAGTCATGTTGACCTTGGACTTTGGGCAGATGCAATGGTCATCGCACCTGCCACAGCAAGTACAATAGGCAAGATGGCTAACGGCATTGCTGACAATATGCTCATTACGACTTATCTTTCAATGAAAGCACCTGTATTCATCGCACCTGCAATGGATCTTGACATGTTCGCACACCCTTCCACACAGAAGAACCTGCGTACATTACAAGATTACGGAAATCATATCATAGAGCCAGGCACAGGCTTCCTTGCCAGTACGCTTGAAGGCAAAGGACGCATGGAAGAACCAGTAAACATCGTTGCAAGGCTTGAGGAATACTTCTCAAAACAAGAGAAAAAAGACCTTTTAGGTAAAAAAATCTTAATTACTGCTGGTCCGACATACGAAAAGATAGATCCTGTACGTTTTATAGGCAACTATTCTTCGGGGAAGATGGGACTTGCCCTTGCAGAGGTATGTGCCTCACAGGGTGCGAAAGTTGAGCTTATATGTGGCCCAATTTCCGCAAAACTCACCAAAGAGTACCCGAACATCCACAGAAGCGATGTAGAGAGCGCACAGCAGATGTATGAGGTATGCAAAGCCATATATCCAACTATGGATGCTGGAATACTCTGTGCAGCCGTAGCCGATTTCACTCCAGAGACAGTGGCAAACGAGAAAATCAAACGCACGAGTGAGGACATGGTGATACGTTTGAAGCCCAACCCAGACATTGCAAAATCTCTCGGTGAGATGAAGAAAGACGGACAAATTCTCGTTGGATTCGCCTTAGAAACTAATGATGAGGAATCAAATGCACAAGGTAAAATGAAGAAGAAAAACTTCGATTTCATCGTGTTAAATTCACTCAGAGACAAAGGTGCTGGTTTCCAAACCGATACCAACAAGATTTCCATCATATCAGCCGAAGGAAAGAAGGACTTCCCTCTCAAGTCAAAGACCGAAGTAGCGGAAGACATCGTCAACGAATTAATAAATCATATTTCATAATTCACAAATATGCCTTTGCATAGTTTTTTCTACACCTTGGGAGACTTGGTAGAGGCTTTTTCTGTTTATGCGACGAACAAATCTACTCATTGGGGCATTTAGCCTTATCACAGCGATGGGAGGCATGTTCAACACTTGCCTCGCACAGGAGCTCAACTGCACCGTTAAGATAATCCACAATCAGGTGCAGGGTTCAAATAACAGTGTGTTTGAGATGCTGGAAACAGCAATTACAGAATTCATGAACAACAAGTCATGGACAGAGCTACAGTTCCAGAAAGTAGAGAAGATTGACTGCTCGCTCAACATAACAATCAAGAAATATGACGTATCATCCAATCTTTTTACAGGTGAACTGATATGGCAGGTATCAAGACCTGTATATAACTCTACCTATTCATCAACGGTATTCTCCATGAAGGATCCATCCTTCAACTTCAACTATAAGGAGAACGACCCATTAGAATTCAACGAGACAAATCTTGACAACAACCTCACGGCAATGCTTGCCTACTACGCATATCTGTTCATCGGCTTTGACCTCGACACATACTCCGAGATGGGTGGTACAGAAGTGCTCCACATAGCTGAAAACATCACCAACGGCGCACAGACACTTGGTGATGCCGGTTGGAAGGCATTCGACAATAATAAAAACCGCCACGCCATACTTAACGACTACATGGAATCATCGATGGAACCGTTTCGTAAGATGATGTATCGCTACCACCGACTTGGTCTTGACGAGATGGCTGCAAACGCTGATCGTGGAAGGGCAGCCATCAGTGAGGCAATAGATATGTTGAAGGAGTCGCACAGCAATAAGACTCTAAGTCAGTTGCCACAGATTTTCACGGATTATAAACGCGATGAAATCGTGAATATTTACAGCGGACATGGTACTGAGAAGGAAAGGAAAACTATTGCTGACATCATGTCAAACATCAACGCCAGCCAAGACAACTACTGGAATAAGATAAGGAAATAATAGAGATTTACCCACTTCTCTTTCTCATAGGGCTACAAGTAACTTCTATAAACATCTTCATCATAATAACTATGATACAGAATCTGCATATAGAGAATTATGCTCTCATAGAGCATCTTGACATTGACCTTCACTCTGGTTTCTCCGTCATAACAGGTGAAACTGGAGCAGGTAAGTCAATCATACTCGGTGCCATAGGATTACTGCTTGGACAGAGGGCAGACACAAAATCCATCAAGACAGGCGCAAGCAAATGTATAGTAGAAGCAACATTCGACATCAAGGAGTATGGCTTCGGACAGTTTTTCGATGACAACGACATCGACTTTGACGGTTCGGAGTGTATCATACGACGTGAGTTAACCTCCACTGGCAAGAGCCGTGCCTTCATCAACGACATACCAGTTCAGCTTACCCTGCTCAAGGAGATAGGCGAACAACTCATCGACGTCCACTCTCAACACAAAAACTTGCTGCTCGGTAAGGAGGACTTCCAGATGAACGTGATTGACATCATAGCAAAGAACGATGACTTGATTTCTGATTACAAGAAAGAATACAAGGAATACAATGCCTTGTGCAAGAAGCTAGAAGATGCGGTAAGTAACACCAACAAGAACCGCGACGAGGCTGAATATATGCGTTTCCAACTCAACCAACTGACAGAGGCAAAACTCAATGCCGACGAGCAGGAAGAACTGGAAACAGAGTCGGAGACACTCACTCATGCTGAAGACATCAAGCAGGCACTGTATCAAGCAAACGGTCTCATTGCCGACGGTGGCGAAGGTGCCGATGCGCTTATGCTCATCAAACAGTCCATGAATATCCTCAACAACATAAGCAATGTATATGCCAACACCGAGGAATTGGTCAATAGGATTGACAGTTGCTACATAGAGCTGAAGGATATAGCTGACGAGATAAGTTCAAAATGCGATTCCATCGAATATAACCCTGAAAGGCTCGAATGGGTAAATGACCGCTTGAACATCATCTACACTCTCCAAAAGAAGCACAATGTTGAAAACGTTGCCGAACTTCTGAAAATACAATCAAAACTAGAGGAAAAACTCTCTATGATTGATAATAGCGACGAATTCATCGAGGAACTGAAACATAAACGTTCTGCACAGTTAAAGAAAGCACTCAGCATTGCCAACAAGCTCAGCGAAAAGAGACATAAGGCAAGCAAGGAGATAGAGACAAAGATGACAGAACTGCTCATTCCTCTCGGAATGCCTAACGTACAATTCAAGGCAGAGCTTGCTACAACGAAGGACAAAGATGGCAATATACGCCTCACCTCATCAGGCACCGACGAGGTGGCATTCATGTTCTCAGCCAACAAGAACTCTGCACTCCAACAGGTGTCACAAGTGGCGTCTGGCGGTGAGATAGCACGTGTAATGCTCTCACTCAAGGCACTCATAGCAGGTGCAATAAAGCTTCCAACAATCATATTCGATGAGATAGACACAGGTGTGAGCGGAAGCATAGCCGAGAAGATGGCTAAGATAATGAGGGATATGGGCGACCAAAACAGACAAGTGATAAGTATCACTCACCTGCCACAGATTGCCGCACTCGGCTCTTCTCACTACAAAGTGTATAAGGAAGACAAGGAGGACGCCACCGTCAGCCATATCATCGAGCTTACGACAGAGCAGCGCGTGGAAGAACTTGCACACATGCTCTCTGGCGAGGAACTAACGGACGCTGCACTCGAAAACGCAAGGACACTTCTAAAGGTGTGAGATATATACCATAAAGACCTACATCAAACCTTCCTATAGGGAGGGTGTTCTATATAGTCTGCTCACTTAATTTGAAAGTCAAAACTAAAATATAATATCCTCTTGTTCCGAATGGACGTCCCCGAAATGGGATGAGGAACTAATAATAACGAACATGAACAAACTCTTACTTCTAACCTCTGCTTTCATGGCATTAGCCATTGATACTTCTGCACAGGCTCCTAAAGGCATAGCAAAAATACAGAAGGCAATAGTTTCCGTAAACACATACGACAAGAATGGTGACCTTCTCAATTCGGGTACCGCATTCTATGTAGGTGCAAACGGTGAAGCCATCGCCGATTATTCGCTGTTCAAGAACGCATATAAGGCAACTGTCATCGACATGGCTGGCAAACAGGCAGATGTGGAGCGCATCCTCGGTGCCGACGACACTTACTCCGTAGTACGATTCAAGGTCAACACTAAGGGTAACGCTGTGCTTACATGCACCAATGACAGCCTCACAAGTACATCACAAGTCTTCGTCGTGCCTTTCAGCAAGGAGAAGATGAAGACGTGCAGCAACACCACGATTGAATCGCAGTCAACACTGAAGGACAAATATGCCTACTACACCCTTTCATCCGACCTCGGAGAGGCAAACTACGGAAGCCCTTTGTTCAATGAAAAGGGCGAACTCATCGGCATTCTTCAGACATCATTGAAAGAAAAAGGCTATGCTCTCGACATACGTTTCCGCAACGAGCTTACAATAAAGGCAATAGCTACCAATTCTGAAAACATGGCTCTCAAGAGCATCAACATTCCAAAGGGAGTGCCTGAGAGCGCAGAAGAAGCACTCGTATATACATATTTCAAGTCAAGATCGGCAGGCAACGAAGAATACCTCGACATCATGAACCGCTTCATAGCAGCCTACCCTGACAATGCAGAGGGTTATATCCGTCGTTGCACACCATACATCGACCTTTGTGAGTTCGACAAGGCAGATGCTGACATGAACAAGTACCTCGATCTTTCAAAAGACAAGGCAACGGCATACTACAACACAGCACAGACGCTCTACAACAAGCTCACATACCAGAAGGAGCCTGCGTATAACAAGTGGACATACGACCTGGCCATCGAACATATCAATAAGAGTCTGGAACTATACAAGGATAACAAGGCCAAGACGACTGACGCAAAAATACTGAAGGCACAAATTCTCTCAGGAAAGAAGGATTACGACGGTGCAATAGCCATATATGAGCAACTGGCTTCCGACAAGGAGACAGCAGTGCCTGCCATCTACTACGCCATGTCAATGGCGTGCGAGTCAAGGGGCGACTCCACAAGTGCTATCATAGCACTCATGGACAGTGCAATCAACAAGTTCGGTGACCCTCTCCCTGGCGATGCTGCCAACTATGTACTCCGTCGCGGTCGTCTCTATGCACAGATTGATAAGAACCGCCTTGCCGTACAAGATTACAACCAGTATTGCTACCTTGTAAATAACAAAGTGAGCGACATCTTCTATTACGACCGTTCACAGATAGAGCTGAAGGCGCGTCTCTTCCAACAGGCATACGACGACATCAACACAGCCATCACGATGAATCCGAACAAGGTCATCTATTACATTGAAAAGGCTGCCATGTGTCTCCGTTTCGGTTACAACGACGAGAGCATAGAGGCATGCAAGGTGGTACTCAGCGCCAACGACAAGGACACCGATGCACTTCGCATCCTCGGCTTTGCACAAATACAGGCAGGCAAGAAGGAGGAAGGAAAGAAGAATCTCCAAAAGGCCATCGACCTCGGCGACGAAAATGCCAAGGAGATAATGGAGAAATATGGGAATTAAGCTGACCCACCCTCAGTTTTTCATAAAGGAATGGGAAGTAAAAACTTAAAAGCCGCTCGGACACTTATTCCGAACGGCTTTTCTATTTTATGATTCACAATGCATAACAAATAATTACACATTTATTATAACTATTACTATTTTCTCATTCCAAATTAGTTTTCCATTTCAAACACGAGTTCTTCCTGATGTTTCATCAGTACGAGCTGAGAAGTTGTGAGACTCATAATCTCGAAAGTGTCGGAGCGCTGAGCCTTCTCAGATCCAATAGGCTTAGAGTCTTGGAGGATGAGGTTGCCATCCTTGACATGCCAGTGGGCATAATCAACACCCATATCATAGGATACAGCCACACCATCCTTGTCGAGTTCTATGCTCTGTCGCTGACCATTACGAGATGCTGTCCACAGATGACGGAGAGCTGTCATATTAACCACCGTAGAAGCAAGATTCTCGTCCTGATTAATGTAATAGATGACATCCACCTCATCACCAGCCTTAACATCACCCTTAATCATTTCCTCAGCGATGCTCACAATGACCGTATCACCCTTTGGAGTGATGACCTCAAGTTCATTCATACTCGTACCATCACCTACCCTACCATGCATCTCCACAATACCAGGAAGAGTGTCAAGCCCCACAACCTCGATAGTGTCGGATGTTGTCTGTCTGCTCTTGCATCCGTTGCAGGAAGACATAGTGAGCATCAAAACTACTTGCGCTATAATCAATATAGAATATTTGTTCATGCTGTATGTTTTATGTTATTTTAGCAGTTGTACAACTATATAAAGCCAAAAGAAACTATACTTTCAACTTTGTTTCTGCAAAAATAGCATATTTATTCGTAAGTTGTTTCAAAAAAATGAAAATTAGTTCGTCAGCCCTTTGATAAGTAGATACATCTCGCATAATTCATACTCGCAATAAAAGAACGCCTCATAGTTTTTCATGTTACCTGAGTTTTTAACAAAATCATATTTTTTCGTTATTTACTAATCTGTTAGCAGGTATTATCTACAAAAAAACAATGTTTTATTTCTGCAATTCGTACATAATACGTAATTTTGCAAGTTAATAGAATAAGTAAAGTTTCGGTAGATTCGCTAATACGTATAGCGAACCTGCCTTGAGAACTAAAAACAGTAGAATGACTAAGAAATACGATTTTCTCATTATCGGTTCAGGTGTGGCCGGTATGAGTTACGCACTCAAGGTGGCAAATGCAAACAAAGGCAAGATTGCCATCGTTTGCAAGACAACACTCGAAGAGGCTAATACTGCCAAGGCTCAGGGCGGTATTTCATCCGTAACCAATCTGTTGGTTGACAATTTCGAAAAGCATATTGAGGACACTATGATTGCTGGCGACTGGATAAGCGACCGTGCAGCCGTAGAACAGGTTGTACGTCGTGCACCAGAAGGCATCAGAGACCTTGTAAAGTGGGGCGTCAACTTCGACAAGAAGGAAGACGGCTCATTTGACCTCCACCGTGAGGGCGGACACTCTGAGTTCCGCATTCTCCATCATGCAGACGACACTGGTGCCGAAATTCAGAGAGGACTCATGGAGGCTGTACGCAACAATCCTAACATCGAGATTCTCGAAAACCACTTTGCCGTAGAAATCATCACACAGCATCATCTTGGCATTCGCGTAACACGTCGTACTCCAGACATTGAGTGCTACGGAGCATATATCCTTAACCCTGAGACTGGTAAAGTAGATACTTACCTCTCAAAGGTCACTCTCATGGCAACAGGAGGAACAGGCGCTATATACAAGACTACATCCAATCCAAGTATTGCCACAGGCGATGGTATAGCCATGGTTTATCGTGCAAAGGGTAAGGTTAAGGACATGGAATTTGTACAGTTCCACCCTACGGTACTCTACAATCCAGCCGAGACTCACCCAGCCTACCTCATAACCGAGGCTATGCGTGGATATGGTGGCATTCTCCGTCTTCCTAACGGAGAGGAGTTCATGCAGAAATATGACGAGCGTCTCAGTCTTGCTCCACGTGACATCGTGGCACGTGCCATAGATAACGAGATGAAAATTCATGCCCTCGACCATGTGTGTCTTGACGTTACACACAAGGACCCAGAGGAGACAAAGAAGCACTTCCCCAATATCTATGCCAAGTGTCTCTCTATCGGCATAGAC
>CAMOVB010000001.1:0-54249 GCA_946626925.1 uncultured Prevotellaceae bacterium | reverse complement strand
CTGGTACAGAGCGTGGTATCACAGAGCCAACTCCAACATTCTCTGCTTGCTTCGGTCAGGCATTCCTCGAGCTTCACCCAACAAAGTATGCTGAGGAACTCGTTAAGAAGATGAAGAAGTCAGGTGCTAAGGCATACCTCGTAAACACTGGTTGGAACGGTACAGGTAAGCGTATCTCTATTCCAGATACTCGTGGTATCATCGACGCTATCCTCGATGGTTCTATCCTCAAGGCTGATACTAAGAAGATCCCTATGTTCGACTTCGAGGTTCCAACAGCTCTTCCAAACGTAAACCCAGCAATCCTCGACCCACGCGACACTTATGCTTCTGCATCTGAGTGGGAGGTTAAGGCTAAGGATCTTGCTGCACGTTTCATCAAGAACTTCGCTAAGTACACTACTAACGAGGCTGGTAAGGCTCTCGTTGCAGCTGGTCCACAGCTCTAATAGAGTGCTTAACTTGACAATATTAAGGCGACATCCAATTTTGGATGTCGCCTTTTTTTGTTAAGAATTGATTTTATAGGATTGAACGAAAAATATCATAGTATATATTTTAAGCATAAATTATCATGAATTTGCCACGAATTATCATTAATATAAATTTCTATATTATCGAAATCTATTCATGAAAATTAAATTGTTATGTAAAAATATTAATGATCATTCGTGGCAAATTAATGGTAATTCGTGTAAAAAACAAAAGACTAATATTGTACCAAGTTATTCTTAAATCATATCATAAGAACTAAATAAAAAAAATTATAGAAAAATTTATACCTTTTTTCCATTTGCAATTGAGTTGCATTTATTAGTTCATACCTTTGCAGCGTAATTTTAATAGAAGTAGTAAATAATAGTCAAATGAAATAATAAGAAGTAAATAGAAAAGACATTTGTTCTTTTACTACTCTTTATTTCTTTTAACTCCATTTTACTCCAAAAAATAAAAAAGTATGAAAGAAATATTTGATTTGATTAATGAGATGTCCCCATTCCTTTTGTTGGGATTTCTTTTGGCAGGATTGATGCATTCGTTTGTGCCTAATACATTATATACACGTTATCTGTCACGTAATAGTATCAAGTCGGTAATATATTCTGCGCTTTTCGGAGTTCCGCTTCCTTTATGTTCATGTGGTGTAATACCAACGGCCATGTCTTTGCGTCGTGAAGGCGCTTCTAAGGGCTCTGTAGTGTCTTTTCTTGTATCTACTCCACAGACAGGCGTAGATTCCATCATAGCAACTTATTCGCTTATGGGATTACCTTTTGCCATTCTTCGTCCTATAGTAGCATTTGTGACAGCTATCTTTGCAGGTCAGATGGTTAATGTGTATGATGATGATACTGCTGTTGAGGTAAAGGAAATAAAGGAAACACACAATAACGAGCATCATTCATTTATGTATAAGATAAAGGAGGCACTTGAATATGCTTTCTTAGACATGATGGAAGATATAGGCAAGTGGCTTGTTATAGGTCTTGTTGTTGCAGGACTTATTACAGTACTTGTTCCTGACAGTTTCTTTGAAGTATTCAAGGATAACTCACTATTGAGTATATTGTTCGTATTGTTATTTAGTATTCCTATGTACCTTTGTGCCACAGGTTCTATTCCTATTGCCGTAGCACTTATGCTCAAGGGACTTACTCCTGGTGCTGCACTTGTATTGCTCATGGCAGGACCAGCATCAAATATGGCATCTATATTGGTTATAAACAAGGTACTTGGACGTAAAACATTGATTATTTATCTTCTTACCCTTATCTGTGGTGCAATAGTATTTGCATTGGGAATAGATAACCTCCTTCCTCGAGAATGGTTCGTACCTAACATAGCAGCAGCTCATGGCGATTGCTGTGACGAAGGTTCATCTTGGTTCTCCATTGGATGTACAATATTGATGTGTATATTGCTCATCAATGCCTTTATAAATAAATATAGAGGTAAGTCACATTGCCATTGTCATGACCATGGATGTGGATGTGGTGAAGACCATTGTGAATGTGACTGTGAGGATGATGAGACATTATCATTCCATATTAAGGGAATGAACTGTAATCATTGTCGTACGAATGCTGAGAAGGCTTTATTGAGTGTATCTGGTGTAGAGTCAGCATCTGTCATACTTGAAGGTGGCAGTGCTAATGTAACAGGACATGATGTAGATAAGTCAGCCATAGCTTCTGCCTTGAGTGATTTAGGCTTTGAGGCGGAATTCTGATAATCCTTAAAGTAGGATTTTTTAAACGAAAATTTAGAAAATTAAAGAAAATTTATTTTAATCTAAAGTTTATTATTTATGCGTTCCGATATTAATCGAAGGCATAGATTTGAAATTAAAGTTTTAACATTAGAAAAATTTTCTTTAATTTTCTAAATTTTCGTTTTATTAAAAACCTCTCTGCCATAATGTCATAACAAAACAGGACTAAATGTCAATAAGTGTGCCATAATGTGAATAATATCACTTATGGCATTCTTTTTGTATATGCTATTGATGTGCAAGATTACACCACAAGCGTAGTGATGCACAGCTTACACTTGAATAATATTAACATTAAAATAGGAGATTAAACTATGAACATTCAACCATTAGCAGACAGAGTTCTTGTTCTTCCTGCACCAGCAGAAGAGAAGACAGTTGGAGGTATTATCATTCCTGACACAGCAAAGGAAAAGCCACTTCAGGGCGAAGTAGTTGCCGCTGGTAACGGAACTAAGGATGAGGAGATGATCCTCAAGGTTGGTGACAAGGTACTTTATGGCAAGTATTCTGGTACTGAAATCGAGTACGAGGGTGTCAAGTATCTTATGATGCGTCAGTCTGACGTTCTTGCAATCTTAAAATAATAATGCCACGTGACCCATAAAGGGGACGGCATACGGATAAGATTTATAAATAGTTTTCTTTCATTTGCTTTATTATCATTATTAATGGTGATAAAATTGTAAATGGTTAAATAGTAAATAAAATTATGGCTAAAGATATTATTTTCAATATAGAGGCTCGTGAGCAGTTGAAGAAGGGTGTTGATCAGCTTGCAAATGCAGTAAAGGTAACACTTGGTCCTAAGGGACGTAACGTAATCATCGAAAAGAAGTTTGGTGCTCCACACATCACTAAGGATGGTGTGACAGTAGCTAAGGAAATTGAACTCTCTGACGCATTCCAGAACACAGGTGCACAGCTTGTTAAGTCTGTAGCATCTAAGACTGGTGATGATGCAGGTGATGGTACAACAACTGCTACAGTACTTGCTCAGAGCATCTGCTCTAACGGTCTCAAGAACGTTGCTGCCGGAGCTAATCCAATGGATCTTAAGCGCGGTATCGACAAGGCTGTTGCTAAGGTTGTTGAGCATATCAAGGCTCAGAGTGAGCAGGTAGGCGACAACTATGACAAGATTGAACAGGTTGCTACAGTATCAGCTAACAACGATGGCGAGATAGGTAAGCTCATTGCTGATGCAATGAAGAAGGTTTCAAAGGATGGTGTCATCACTATCGAGGAGGCTAAGGGTCGTGAGACAACTATCGGTGTCGTTGAGGGTATGCAGTTTGACCGTGGTTATCTCTCTCCATACTTCGTTACTAATACAGAGAAGATGGAGTGTGAGATGGAGAACCCACTCATCCTTATCTATGACAAGAAGATTTCTAACCTTCAGGAGTTCCTTCCAATCCTTAACCCAGCTGCACAGACAGGACGTCCAATCCTCGTCATTGCTGAGGATGTAGAGTCAGAGGCTCTTACTACACTTGTAGTTAACCGTCTCCGTGCTCAGCTCAAGATTTGTGCTGTTAAGGCTCCAGGATTCGGCGACCGTCGTAAGGCTATGCTCGAGGATATCGCAATCCTTACAGGTGGTGTAGTTGTATCAGAGGAGAAGGGCTTGAAGCTTGAGCAGGCTACTATCGAGATGATGGGTTCTGCTGAGAAGGTTACTATCTCTAAGGATAACACTACTATCGTAGGTGGTAAGGGTAAGAAGGAACTTATCCAGGAACGTATCAACCAGATTAAGAACGAAATCAAGAATTCTACATCTGACTACGACAAGGAGAAGCTTCAGGAGCGTCTCGGTAAGCTCTCTGGTGGTGTAGCTGTTCTCTATGTAGGTGCTGCATCAGAGGTAGAGATGAAGGAGAAGAAGGATCGTGTTGACGATGCTCTCTGCGCTACACGTGCTGCTATTGAGGAAGGAACTATTCCTGGTGGTGGTGTTGCTCTTATCCGTGCCATCGAATGTCTCGAAGGACTTGAGGGTGAGAATGCAGATGAGACAACTGGTATCAAGATTATCAAGCGTGCAATCGAGGAGCCACTCCGTCAGATTGTTGAGAACGCTGGTCTTGAGGGTTCAGTAGTTGTAGAGAAGGTACGTAACCAGAAGGGTGACTTCGGTTACAATGCTCGTAAGGATACATACGAGAACCTTCGTGAGTCAGGTATCATCGACCCTGCTAAGGTAACACGTGTAGCTCTTGAGAATGCTGCTTCTATCGCTGGTATGTTCCTTACTACAGAGTGTGTTATCTGTGATGCTAAGGAAGATAAGCCAGAGATGCCAATGGGTGCTCCAGGCATGGGCGGCATGATGTAATAGTAAAAGAAGCTTTACATAATCATAAAAATGAAGAGGAACAGGATTTCGGTCTTGTTCCTCTTTTTTAGTTGATGAAAAAACATTATATTTGCATAGAAATAAACTAATACGATAAGTTTATGGATAAAATCAACTTTGACAATTTACCTTCAAACTACTCCGTTTGTACATTTTCCGATTGTCCGTTGGCATCAACCTGCCTTCATCAGTTGGCATACTATGAGCTTGCTGGTCGTACTGATTTCTTACGACTAATAAGCCCTCGTTTATGTTCCAAGGATGAGAAGTGTTCTCGCTATCGTGACAATATGCCACAGCGTTATGCACGTGGATTTACCAAGATGCAAGACCATATGCTTACCACCCAGTTCCGCAGGTTCAAGATTTTGATGATGAGCAGATATCCACGTAGCACATACTATGCTTTGCGTAGTGGAAAGGTACTTTTGTCTCCAAAGGAACAAAACTACATCCTTGGTGTCTTACGCAAAATAGGAATAACGGAAGACCTGAAATTTGACAGTTATGAGGATACTGTTGTATTTGATGAATAACAATTACTTACAGTGTTAAGATTTCTTACGCTTATTAGACAAGTGTCTAATGCCCGTTAGACACTTGTCTAAAAGGCGTTAGACAGTTGTCTAATGTCCATTAGACTTTTTAGTAAGTGAGCCAAGAACTACTGGCGATGGTTATTATGAGAGTTGTATTGTAGGATCTGAGAATATCCTAATAGAAATAACTTTATAACTTATTACAATTTAACAGGCATTTAACGCTCATTAAGTAGTCGTTAAATGCCTGTTAAACGTTGTTTGAACATTGTTTGAAGACTGCTCAAACGATGTTCAATCCTCAAATGGTATTTCGAGTTGTCCATCACCAAGGAGGTTAAATGTCATGCGGTGGTATGACGTTGTACCATGTTCCTTTATACCTTGACGATGAGCCTTGGTAGGATAGCCAGCATTCTTGTCCCAGCCATAGAAAGGATATTCCTTGTGAAGCTCCTTCATGTAGTCATCACGGTATGTCTTGGCAAGAATACTTGCGGCTGCAATGCTGAGATATTTGCCATCACCCTTCACAATCGTCGTGTGAGGCACTTTATTTCCGTCAGCGTCCTTATATTCATAGAAACGATTTCCGTCGATTAGGAGCGCTTCTGGACGTGTTTTAAGCCCATCTATTGCACGGTGCATGGCTGTGATGCTTGCCTTGAGTATGTTTATCTTGTCTATTTCCTCTGCTGTGACTATTCCGATGCTCCATGCAATGGCGTCACGTTCTATCTCCTCACGCAAGGCATAGCGTTGCTTTGCGGTGAGTTGTTTTGAGTCATTAAGCTTGTCGTTGTGATAGTCCTTAGGGAGGATTACAGCAGCTGCATACACGCTTCCTGCAAGACATCCTCTTCCTGCCTCGTCACATCCTGCCTCTATGAGGTCTTTGTTTAAGTATGGTAGTAACACTAAATTAAAAATTAATAATTCAAAATTCATAATTATTTATTCCCTTGGTAACTACTCCCCGTCCTGAAAGGCGAATGAGGGCGCAGAAGAGAGACTAAATGTCTCTCTGTCCCGAAATGAGGGGAGAGCAGTGCCCTGCTCTACGGAGGAACTGGGTTGGGGGAAGGTCATTAAGGTTGATTAAGGTCAGCTATCAATTCCTTCATTCCATCTGATGCACCTTTCTTGATGTGTGTTATGCCTAATCGTCTGTCATAGTTCACATCCTTTGGGTCGATGAGGTATATCTTGCAATGACTGTTGGTGTAAGAGAGAAGTCCTGCTGCAGGATATACATTGAGTGAAGTACCGATGACTACGAGTATGTCTGCCTTGTGTACTTTATCTATGGCAGGTTCAATCATTGGCACGCTTTCGCCAAACCAAACGATGAATGGTCGTAGCTGACTGCCATCCTTTGCCTTGTCACCCATCTTGATGTCGAGGTGGTCTTTTGGCAGAGTGATGATACAATTAGGGTCATTAGGATTCTTTGATGATGTAGCCTTCATGAGTTCACCATGAAGATGAATGATATTCGTACTTCCTGCCACTTCGTGAAGGTTATCTACGTTCTGTGTAATGACAGTTACGTCATATCTATCCTCAAGACTTGCTACGAGTTTATGTCCTTCATTAGGCTTTACTGTGAGCAACTGATGACGACGTTCGTTGTAGAAGTTCTGTACCAGTTCAGGGTCTCTCATATATCCCTGAATACTTGCTACAGCCTCTACTGGATACTTCTCCCATAAGCCGTCACTATCGCGGAATGTGCTTATACCGCTCTCTGCGGACATTCCTGCACCAGTAAGGAAAACTAATTTCTTCATATCGTTTATGTTTTTGACTTTGTGACAAAAGTATGAATAATAATTGATATTTTGGTGATGAGTGTAAAAAATTATTTATCTTTGCGACGAAAAATTTCAACATACATATCATTAATCAAAACAACCATTATTAAAATAATTTTGCACACCTACTTATGAAATATATATTAACCATATTATCATCAATGCTTTTTACTGCTTCGTATGCCCAGCAATGGGGAGTTACGGAGCATCCTCGCTTTGTGAGGACTGATAGAATGCATGTGGTGAAACAGAAGGTTCATGCAGATGACATCATGACAGCTGATGTGCGTAGCAGGTCAGTAGATATAAGTATTTCTGGAATCTTGCCAAGTGAGGTTAAGCCTCTGTTGGCAAAGACTAATCTGTGGCATCAGTATGAGCTTCCATATAAACGCTTTACTCCTGTGATTGAAGGTCAGCACTGCCCTACTGGCTGTGTAGCCCTTGCCATGTCGCAGGTGATGCACTATTATCGTTATCCTGAGCGTGGTATTGGGAGCAACCAGTATATAGACAGTCTCGGATGTAAGGAAACGCTATATTCAGACTTTTCATCTCATGTGTATGACTGGAACAATATGCTTTATGAGTATGACCATACAGAATATAACGATGTTCAGGCAGATGCAGTTGCAAGACTTCAGTATGATTGTGGAATTAGTGTCAATATGTGTTACGGTAAGGATGCAAGTGGTGCTATATCTGTCAGGCAACCTATTGCTCTCGTCAATAATTTCGGTTATGACAAGGGTGCACAGATATACTATCGTGACTTCTACACATACGATGAGATGCAGATGATGCTGAAGAATGAGCTTGCCAATAAAAGACCTGTACTTATCTCTGGTACAAACATGGATAATAGTCATGCTTTCGTCATTGACGGATATAATGAAGATGACGAGTTTCATATCATGCTTGGTAATCCTGATGGTCAGGCTGACAACTGGACTACATTAGAGAACATGACAGCTGATGACTATAATTATGGTAAAGGCACTCCTGAGAATGGATTCAACATACTACAGTCATTCATTCTTGGCATACAACCTAAGACAAAGGATTCGGACAAGAACGAAAGACATTTGTTTGTGTTCAAAGATATTTCTGCTGTAACAAAGGACGCAGGCAGGAACAGTTCATTTACCGTAGTCGCTAATGATTTGTGTAATGTGGGATGTAATATGCACAATGACTCTGTGTCTCTCATGCTCGTAAAGGGTAAGAATAACCTCGTTCCTCTCTACACTTACAAGCATGATTTCCTTCTCGAGGAACTTGATGATACTACATATAGAGATACAGTAGATATTACTATACCAAAGGATGTTAATGTAGGTAAGTATAAGATTGTACCTATGTATAAGGATAATGGAAAGTGGGTAGAAGCTCGCACTTGTGTTGGTACGCCTAATTATCTTATTGCTGATGTCCGTAATGATGGTATCACGCTTTCTTCCGATACTGCCAATACAGCATACCTCACACTTGAGGGAGTCATATCACCTGACTTAATGTTCAATGGACGATCTAATGACTTCAGAATAACTGTAAAGAATCATAATGCTGAGTTGTGTGGTCGCATATATGTCGGGTTGGAACCTTTGTTCGAAGGTAGCAAGAAGTTCTATCTCCAGTGTCATGGATTGAGTCTTTCAAAGGATGAAGAAAAGGAATATCACTATTGTGCTGCAAATAATTGGGTTCCTAAACTTGGTAAGTACAAGATGCACATATATTATGAATCCAATCTCTTTGCTGACGAACTCATAGAGTTTGATATGCCAGAAGAAGTGATTATAAACTTTATTGACAGGTCGCAGATACAGATTGCAGCAATTAAGAATTAAGAGTTGAATTAATAATGCATAAGTAAATGACCATTTAGACTTGTTTGTCTAAATGGTCATTTACTTATGTGGTTATCTTACTATAAGTATCTTTGCACATGCTCCTTCCTTTCCGTTCTCATCTGTACAGAGAACATAGAAGATGCCTGAGCCACATTTCTTGCCTGAGTCATAACAGCAGTTCCAGGTGAACATACCGCCTTCGCTCTTGCCAGTATAGACAAGTTTGCCAGCAGCACTTACTACCCTTACGTCAGAGTTGTACATAAGTCCTGTGACTTTTACATCTCCATTGTATTCTGGTCTTACAGGGTTAGGATAAACCTTGAGTGTGCTGTCATCCATATTGTCAGATGGGTCTGTTGCATCACCCATGTATGAACATAGACCCATGTATGTGGCAAAGAATACTTCACCTGTCTTTCCATTGATGGCAATATCATTTATATTGTCTGAGATAAGTGGTGAGTTATCTTTGGTAAAATGCTCTATTATCTCTTGTCCGTCAGCACTTATGAGATACACACCGTTAGTGGCAGTACCAATCCATTTACGGTTTCCACCATCTACTGCAATACACTTTATCTCTACGCCTGAGAGAAGATAGTCGGCAAGGTTAGTGCCGTCGTTTCTTGCAATCTTAATCTGATTGAGCGTGTTTGTTCCTTTTAACAGTTTATCTGTGTCGTATGCTACGAACAAGCCTCTGTCATTACCAATCCACACAGCACCGTCGATGTCCTCGGTAGCACACCACCATATGTCTGGTGAAGGAGATATTTGTGTTCCATCCTGATTCTTGAAGTCAGCGATAAACACTTCCTCGTCATCCTTCTGAGTGTTGATAGTGCCATTGGTGTTGATGATAAGTACACCTGCTTTGGATGCCACACCAGTAATATTATCATAATTAGTGGTTCTACGGCTATTTACCCATACATATCCCTTGGAATCAATCATGGTTTTATCCATATTAGGATATCTTTTGATACTGTTATTTACATAGCTAATCCACTTTTCATCCTTTGTGAGTATATGGATAATGGTATCCACTGCACTATTTAGCATCCACAGATTACCGTCTTTGTCGTATTGAAGACCATCTATACGCAAATACTGGTCATTATTTTTTATGATACTTCTTAAAGGTGAATTATTAAGAGTATAATGCTTGATAAGCTTGAAGTTTTTGAACTCAAACAAGCCACCACCTTTTGAAGACAAAAAATGATGATTGACATCGTAAGGGTCTTGTGCAATATCTGTAATATTTTTGTAGTATTTTGTCTTGTCGGCAGAAGATATTTCCTTTTCGTCAAATGCTTTCCATCTTTCGTCTTCATACCACATGGCAGTTCCCTTGTAGGTTGATTCTGGGTAATACCAGTTACCACCGCTCACAAGGAGTCTGTCTCCAACAAAATGGAGCTTATAAGCATAGTTACGTAGAGGACTGTCGGGGATATACTTCGATACCTTGTTGAGTGCACTTGTGTCGTTCACATTCTCGTTCACAGCACTAGCGTACTCTTCATCATCCTTCAGTTCCTCGTTCGTAAGGAATGTCCAGTTTTCCTTGTCAAGGAGATTGTCTTTTTTATTTCCTACATACGAACCTTTGGATGTAAGAGCAAATATCTTATTTTGACTTATCTTGGCATCCTTAATGACATCGTTGAGTTGATACAAGTTTTCGTAGTAGTAATCTTTCATATTGATTACCACAAGTCCGATGTTTAGTGAGATGTATGCCTTATTTCCTGCAATGCTGATGCTGTTGATTGTCTTGTCCTGAAACGATTTGTTCTTGAACTCAGGTAGGTTATGAACTCCACCGTTCATGTTCATTATGTCTATATTGCCGTTGGTGTAGAGAATGATGAGGCTATGTGTTTCCTTGCTGTATGCAATATCATATATTCCGTGGTCGCTCAGTGCATTCGACTTGTCGTATATGCCAAGGCTTTCATCTTCCTCATCGAACACATAAAGATTGTTGTATGTGTACATTTGCTCACCCTTACTTATGTCACCATTTGCCAGTGTATAGTAGAGCGAACCAATCTTTATTGCTTTTGTTGGATGATGATAAGAGGCATAGATTTTCCAGTCACTATCCTCTGCATTCACATTGGTTGAGAACAGTGAGAATGGAACTAAAGCCATAATTATGTTTCTAAATAACTTTCTCATAATGTATTAAACGTAAGTATTCATCTATTTATTGCCTTAACCATTCGGTCATTTTCAAATTGGTCCTGACGAAGTTCTATGTCAGAGTAACCGAGGCGTGTGAGCATATCCACTGTTTCCTTGCCAAAACGACGGTTAATCTCGAAGAACAACATACCGTCATTCATGAGCAGCTCCTTTCCTATTTCTGCTATCTTGCGGTAGAAGAGCAATGGGTCAGAGTCAGGAACAAACAAAGCAATGTGTGGCTCATAGTCGAGTACATTGTTTTCCATATCCTCAGATTCCGAGTTGCAGATGTATGGAGGATTGCTGAATATGCAACAGTACTCTCCCCTATCTTTGTCCGTAGGCATGAAGTTGAGTACATCAACCTTACGGAAATCGACCTTAACATCATTCTTCTTGGCATTATCTGTGGCAATGCTGAGGGCTTCATCACTTATGTCCCATGCCTCTACTGTTGCTTCTGTATTCTTGGCAACTGATATGGCAATACATCCAGAACCAGTACCAATGTCCAGTATTTTGCCCGTTACGGCGTTTTCTCCATTGAAACTATTAATTCCCCACTCCACCAGTTCTTCGGTCTCTGGACGCGGAATAAGAGCTCCTTTTGCTATATTGAACGTCAATCCATAGAAATCAGTCTCGCCTATTACGTATTGTACAGGTTCACCTTGCGCTACCCTATTGGCAGCTTCCATGATTCGATTTTCAGTCTCCTTGGGTATTTCGTCACCCATCAGGACCTTCATCTTATCCATTCCTGCCAGCTTCTCAAACAAAAGAAAGGTGATGGCTGTTGCCTCACTCTCTTTTGTCACGGAAGACAATAGATTCTTTACCGACCGATAGTTCATGGATTTATCGTAACTCTTTTTTTAATTATGAATTTTGAATTCTTAATTCTGAATTTTCTTAACCGTTCCGTCACTCATCCTGATGATGTTTATACCCTTCCTTGGTTCAGAAAGGCGCATACCGTCAATGGTATAAACACCTGTTATGGTATTATCAGAAATTGTTTCAGCATCGTTTATGCCTACGTCTTCGTGGACTAATCCTAAGTTCCATAGTTTCCACTGTCCGATGACGCTGTAGTCGTTGGCAATGATACCTTTCTTTGAGATACCAATCCTTACAGCACCAAGTTCAGAAAGCTCAAATGTTATCTCGTTAAGATAATATCCATTGTTGAAGTATATCACCGAACTTGATGTACTTGTAGGTACATACTTACCTTCAGATGTGGTGAAACATCCAGTTTCACACTCCTGAGTATCGCTTGCTCCCTCTGTGAGCAAAAGCAATGGCTTGGAGTATTTCTTTGTAGGTGTTTCAACATACAACGTTGCGAGGTGTGAATCTACAGAGTCCTTCTTCAGGTTCATCTCGTCCTCGTTGGCATAACCAGCACGATAGTAGCCATGAACGGTAAGCTTATACGTACCTTTCTTCAGTCCGTATATAGTCTGGTTGAGTTCATACTCTGCACGGTTGTACGAAACAGTGTTCTCCTTATATCCGTTCATTGCTGTTGTGTTCCATCCGTTGATGTTACACTCATCGAGACTACCATCCTCTGGGTCAAAGTTATTGTTGAGGATAAGGTCTGTATAATCCACAGGATTTTCTTCTGTGCCCTCTGCATATCCGTATCTCTTGGCAATGACTATTGACTCGTATATCTTTGCAAGAGCCTCTGTTGCCTTCGAATTTGTCAGTTCATGCTTGCTAAGAAGGTTTGAAACCTTGAAGTTTATTTCACGAAGTGTCTTCTTGATGTCTTCGTCGGTCTCGTTGTTATCTATTGCCTTGTCAAGTATGTCCACTGCCTTCTCAAGTTTCTTGTATAGCTTGTTGCCAGCAATAACATCATCCACACTTTGCTTGAGATTGACAAATTCTTCGTATGGGTCGTCCTCTTGATGTGCAAAGGTTATGGCATAGTTGAGTGCCTCTTTCTCTGCTATTCCGCATATAGACTCTGCATAGACATCCTTAGCGTATGGGAGTATGAATGTGATTGCATCAGATATGGCGTTGGATGTCTTATCGAAGTATCTGAGACTTACGTTGCCAGCCCAGAGTACGCAACCATCCACGAGTCTGCTGTTGTTTCTTATGCCTATGTGCAGAGTACCATCTGATACAATACCGTAAGCCTTGACATTGTATTTTCCTTCGGCAAATGCCTCTGAAGCCTCCTCAGCGCTGTTGATGTCGGCACAAGGTATCTTTGACTCGAATGAGTTGATGTAGATGACAGCATCAGCCTTTGCCGCGTTCTCCTCGTTGTATTCTCTTCCTGGGCGGAACACAGCCTGAACGTTTATCTCGTAAAGACCGTTCTGTAGGTTTGTGAGTTCCTGATAGACGTTGCATATCATGTTGTTTGCCTCTACCACAGGACAGATGCTTGTGTTGCCTACAGGCCACTTAGGTCCTACTGCTGATAACCAACCACCCTCTTCAATGAACTTAGGATTCTTGATAAGCTTGGTACAGTCGTCGCCTCCCTTCAGTATTGAGGCGTAGGCATCGTCATAGAGTTTTTGCAGATACTTTATCTCGTCAGTCATTTCGTCCCATGTGAGTTCGAGGCTATTGAGTATGAATGTGGCATTACCGTTGCCGTTGAAGCCTAATAAATCATCCGTACCGTTGATGTAGCGGTCGAGGAATTTTACTGAGTCATTCTCGTAAATCTGTTCCGTGAGCCACATACCAACGTTGGTGTAGAGTACCACGTATGTCTCGTATGCTATGATACTGTTCTCCAGATTCGCTATGACAGTCTTGAAGTCATTTAGATACTTGATTACATCCTCAGTAGTCTTTGCCTCGCTCAAAGACTTTATTACAGATTTGTATTCTTTCAGATGCTCCTTGCTGTAGTTTGTTAAGCTGCCATTCTCTGTTAGGCTGACATAGTCCTTGCTTCTGTTGATGTAGCTGTCAGCTACCATCTTGTATGCTTCGTATGATGTACCGAGATAGTAGAGGTTCACATTGTCCAGTCCTATCCAGTTGGCATTTGAGTTCACAAGTCTAAGTCCGAAGGTGATTTCGTTGTTATCCACTATAGCCATCACCTCTGTAGGTCTGTCTATGTCGATAAGCTCCGTCCTTACGCGTGTAGTGTCGTTGCCTGCAAAGGCAAGTGTCGTGAGTGTGTCATTAGTAAATGCGAGCATTGATAGTCTATACACTCCGTTAGGAATGTCTGTAATTTTTGCCCATACGCTACCGTTGCCAAGTGCCTCGTTGTTCCAGTTCTCAAGGTGGTAGCCTGTTTTTTCGATATCCTTTGAGGCATTACCGTTTGATGCACCCTTGTTCTCAGCATTGGTGTCCATAACCCATCCAGTTGTAGCCTTGGTACTGAATGTCTGCTCCACTTCACCGTACATGCTTAGCATCTCCACAGGATTGTCGGTATTTGCCAATGTGATTTTAATTTTCTTGATGACCTTCTTGATGCTGTCGCTCATCTCTTTTAGCTCGTCAATACTCGTAAAAGTATGTTCATAGGCAAAGGTTGCATCCTCCATCAGTTCCTCGTCTATTCCATCATACTTTTTTGCCTCCTCAAGTGTCTTGCCAAGTTCTATGGCTGCATCGTATTGTGCTATCTTATCCGTGTATGACTTGTAGTCCTTAGCCGTAACGACGTACCATGATGATTGGAACTTTGCTGGGTCGTACTTACCGACTAAGGAGTCAAGGTTGCAGAAATATACCCTGCCATCCTCTATTTCTGGTATTACTCCGAGGTATGTGTTAGGATAGTTCTCTGGATTGAATGTCTCGTTATTGTTCGATAGCGAAATCCTAAATGTACCGTCTTCGTTTGTCACAAACTGGAAGCCCATGTTCTTGTTCTCTCCAGGTATGCCATCGACGTATATCCTATCAAGGTTATCTATGAACATATAACCTTTGCTGCCGTTGAGTTTTCCGCTCTCAACGTCATTGATGAGATAGTATGAGTTACCATCCCAGTTGTTATCCTTAAAGTACAGGTTAATGTAGAACTTGCTACCGCGTTTTTCAGATATGCTTGCACGCGTTCCCCATTCGTTACCACCAATGAGGAAAGCATTTGCTTCCTTGTTGAAGAGGTAGCAATTGGTGTTAATGCTTATATTGCTTATTGCTGGTGGAGCAGGTTTAGTCCACTGTGCAAATGTGTTTATACTTGCAAATAGTGTAATGGCAAAGATGGTTATTCTGTTCATAAATTATCAATATACATGTAAGAAAATTAGAATGTTTTGTCTCTCTTAAAGCACGGAGAGTACAGAGTAACCAGAGTGTTTAATTATTATAGCTTTTGCAGGAGAATCCTCCGTGTTCTCTGCGTTCTCTGTGTTTTCAAAAAATGTTCTTTTTATTTGTCTTGATGCCTCTGTTGGCTTTAACTTGGCAAAGATAAGCATTATTAATGAAAAACTTGGATTGATAACAAAAAAAGTGGCGAACACCACTATTTGATGTTCGCCACAATTATCTAAATGTTAGTTATTGCTTTGTGCAATTACTTTACGAATACCTTTCTTACACTTCCGTCAGTCATCTTGACGATGTTGATGCCCTTAGCGAGCTTGTCAACACGTGCACCAGAGATTGTGAAGATGCCTTCTGTAGCAGAAGCAGTAGCTGCCTCAACAGTTTCAACTGCTACTGGAACCTCCTTAGAGTAAGTGAGGATGAAGTTATCTACGCAGAACCAAGTTGAGCTTGTGAGTGTAGCCCTTGCACCGAATGTGAGGATACCACCCTTGTATTCAAATGTTACAGAGTTAGTATTTACTGTTTCTGGTGTAGTAGTATCTTCAATAAATGTAGTAGTCTCTGTTACGTTGCAGTTCTCATCTTCAGCAGAGATGAAGAGGCAACCGTCAGCTGTAGAGTTGTAGCAGTTAGCAGTCAATGTGTAGTAACCGTTTGGAAGGTTCTTGAATGACTGAGAAATGCTGAGGCTGAGGTCAGCGTGCCACTTCTCGCAGTAAGTGTTACCATTCTTACCGAATGCTGTGTTTGTCTGTGACTGCATGTTCTGGTTAGTCCATCCGTCGAGACCTTCCTCGAAGTCTGGGTTAATGATGATGCTTGTGAAGTCAACATCACCTGTTGCTGTGTCATAACCCTCTGGGAGTTCTGCTTCAACAGCATTATTCAATCTTTCTGGATAAGTAAACCAGTTCATAGACTTGTTGATTCTTGCGGAAAGCTCCTCAAGCTGCTGTCTTGTCATGTTCTGGAAATTAGCAGCGAGGTCCTGAAGATCATAGAACTCTTTCTGCATTTCTGGTGTGAACAGTTCTGAATCAACACCATCAAGTGCACTAAATGCTGTAGTGTATTCTTTGTATGCCTTAACATCAGCATCAACTTCTTCCTGTGCTGCAGCGATGTTAGTAAGTGCATTCCAAAGGTCATCCTCATTAAGCATTGCGAGAGTCTCATCGTTGAATTCAACAATTCCAGTTAACAATTGCATTGCAGATGCATACTGATCATCGATGAATTTCTTTGTGTACTCGTTCATAATTGGGTTCTTGTTTTCGTCAACCTCATTCTGCATAGCTAACAATGCATTAGCCTTAGTACTCAATACGCTTGCAACGGCAACCTTGTTTTTACCCATATAGCGGAGCTTGAAGTTGTCCCAAAGTGTCCAACGGTCGAATGTTGTACCCTCACCGCGGATACCGAGACGCATCTTACCGTCCTTGATGATTCCGTAAACCTTCATAGTGAAGTTCTTGCTCTCATCTTCCAAGCTGAATGCCTCTGAAGCAGAAGCCATACCGTTGAGTGTGTATGTGCCAGCAGGAGTCTGGTAGCAGTTGTTTGAGAGGTTCTCGTCGAACTGGATTTCCATTACATTACGAACAGGAGTTGCAAACTCGTTCAGATATACATAAGAGAGAACCTTAGCGTCACCTGTCATCTCTGGGTCGTTCTGGTATGCTGTGTAAGCATCAGCATTTGAAGCTGTGCGATAGAATGCCTGAACTGATACCTCGTAGAGTCCGTTTGGAAGACCTTCTACTTCCTGATAAACGTCGAAGTTGCTGTTCCATGCCTCAGCACAGTAGTTGTTTGCATTACCTCCGTGCCAGTTTGTCAAATTTCCGTAAGAGTTTTTCCAACCCTTACCACCAGCCTCTTCGAAACCTGGGTTTGTGATCATCGCTGTGAGGTCTGCACCTTCAACGATACCATCGTTCATAGCCTGCTTAACGAGAGCGTTTACAAAGGCTGTTTCTTCAATAATCTGCTCATTTGTGAGTGAACCTTCATTATCCTGATTAAGAATCTGTAAGTATGTTCCGTTAGGGAAACCAAACTCTTCATCCTCCTCATATGTGAGGTAAGCAATAAGTTTTGCTACTGCTGGAATTTCTTCGTTCACATTACGTTCTGAAGCATCTGTGTACCATTTGTTAGCATCAGTAATAGCAACCTGATACAACTTGTAGTTTTCAACGCCTGCCTTAACTGTCTCGAGAGCTGCTGCTGCGTTAGTGTATTCTGTGAGGGCAGTCTTACCAGTTGCTGACTTGAATGCATCCTTAGCGTTAGTATAGTCTGCATAGTCACGTGTGCTGTATGCTGCATTCTCTGGGAGGCTGTATTCGAGAGCCTTTTCGAGATTCTCCTTGAGGAGCTCGTAGCAGTCGTCGCCATCACCGATGTAGTAGAGCTGGAAGTCATCGAAGATAGACCAGTCAGAACCACCACCTACTGAATTAGCAACACCAATTGTAAGTTCGCCGTTTGATACTGGAACATATACTACGTTCTCATAGCGTGGGTTGATTTCACCGTCCTCGTTGTGGAAGTAGCTGTCAGCAGCAAGCATTGTGTTAGGAATAGTCATAGTAGAACCGTTTTGGTCTACGAATGTTGACTCGCTGGTTACGCCGAATCCTTCAGTTACTGCACCTTCTGCAACGTGCTTTACGTTAACTTTTGACTTGAAGTCACCAGATGTAGCGTAGAATTCGCAATCTGACTGTATGCCTGCAATAAAGTCATCATAGTCCTTCTGTGCGTTCTCCTTACGGAAGTAACCATTAACCTTTGCAATATATACACCAGTAGGAAGACCCTTTATTGTCTGATGTACGTCGAATGACTTGCCATAGCACTCAGCGCTTGGTCCTGTAGTACCACCTGCACCGAATCCTGCTGACCAACCGTCGAAGTTACCGATAACATCGAATGTTGAGTTCTGGATGAGGCTTGTGTAGTTGATAGGATTGTCAATTGTTGCCTTTGAAGCTGTGAATGCAACGATTACATCCTTTACAACATCCTTAGCAGCATTAAGCTCCTCGAAAGTGCTGTTTGGATTGTTATAAACAGCAACCTGTGCATCGAGGTCGATGCCTGGGTTTTCTTTAACAGCTTTTTCGATTGTCTTGCGGAGTGCTTCAGCAGCTGCACAAAGCTTAATCTGCTGCTTAGCATTGTCAATATAGTTATTGTATGCCTCCTCAGATACAAATGCCCACTTAGTGTACCATTCGCCTTCTGTTTTAGAGATATACACAATCTTTTCAGTATTTGAAGATTCAACACCTAATGGGTTGTATTCGTATGTCTCAGGAATAGCATCAGCAACTGAGAACTGAATCATTGCTGGATTAGGAGTGATGGTAAATGTCTTGCCATCTACAGCAACGTCGAAGTAACGGTAGCCGTTAGTGTTGTTGTCTGTCCATACATTTCCATCAGCAAATGTACATCTATCTTCCTTGAACTTTGAAACGTAGCTCACGAGAAGGTAAGCGTTATCAGTGCCTGGTTCCCATGACTCTACAATATTTGCATCAGGGTTTGTCTTGCTGAAATAAACCAATGCACCGATTGTGTCATTTACTGATGCGGCTGTACCATAGTAAGGAGCACTTGTTCCGTTCTGATGGTTGATGTAGAAACCTTGTGCTCCCACATTCCACATGTAATACTTTGTCTCAGGTTCGAAGTCGGAAAACTCTGGAGCTGCAGGTCTTTCCCACTTACCTGTGAAGTTCTGAGCAGAGGCGCTAAGGCTCACTACCACAGAACCAATCAGAAGTAATGTTTTCTTCATAATTGTGGTAATTAAACTTGATTAGTTAATAGTTTTTATTTATTTGGTTCACATTATCATGTATTTGTAATAATACCAAGATAGTCCATTATTATGGTTGAGCATATATTCAACACGTTATGTGTATCGCTATATGTCAAGATGGCAAATAAATTATTAAGATGATTATTCCCTTGTATTTGCTTTTAAATCAATTAGTGTAACTAAGTTAGTATAGTATTTGTTGATTAGTGTGCAAATTACAAGAAAAAAATTGATTTAACAAAATAATTTTTGACTTTTGTTTGTTTATGACAATTAAATTAAAGAAAATTAGAACTTTTTTCGGAATTTTCGGTTGTATTTGTTGAAGATATGTTCTGTCTCTGTTCTTTTTCAGCCTTTTTTGGCGTTTGCTTGCCGTTTATGGTGTGAGTAAGATGTTCTGGGTAATCTGGAGCAATCTTGTTTTTTCCTGCATGGATAGCTGGGGTTGTCTTTTTAAAAAAGTGTCGAAAGTTCTGCGTGTTTTGTCCTAAAGTTCATAGTTACTACTTAGTCTCTACTTAGTCAGTACTTAGTCTCTACTTTGACCATACTTGTTTCGTTTTTTTTCTCTCTCGGTAGGTAAAAAGTTTTGTCATGGCTTAAACACAAAAAAGGAGGAAAGGGAACAAACTCTTTCCTCCTTTTTGCTTTATCTATTCTTAATTGTGAATTATGGATTTACTTAACTCTGTAAGTTACTTCCTTAGTCTTGAACTTCTTGACTACCTTCTCGTCCTTGTCTGTATAGACACCGTGACCTGTGATGACTGAGAGGCGGTTCTTGTCGTTCTCGGCGTATGGTTGTTCGGTATCTCCCTTCCATTCTACCTTCTTGATAATCTTAGGATCTACACCTGCTGCGATAAGTGCCTTCTTGGTCTTCTCGGCACGTGTCTTACTGTAACCCATGTTCTTTTCTGGAGTACCTGTGCCCTTATCAGCATATGATGTGATAGTGATTTCTGCATTCTTTACGTTCTTGAGGAATGCTGCGACTGCGTTAATCTGTGCGTTGCTTGTCTCAACACCACTTTCGCGGAGTCCGAAGAAGATTTCCTTCTTGATCTGACGGTCTCTTGTGCTCTCCTCATAGTAGATACTGTCGTACCAGATAGTATCGATACGTGTAGCGTACTCTGGTTCTGGCTCTGGCTCAGGAATAGGTTCTACAACAGGTACTGGCTTTGGAGCTGGCTTTGATGCCTTCTTGAAACCGAACTTGTATGTGGCAGTAAGCATTGCTGTCATCATCCAGTCGTCAGAGTTGTTATACTTTGAGTTGAAACGGTCGTCTAGTGAGTTCATATCAACCTCAAGTCCTATGCTGAAGTGCTTGCTTACGTTGTAGTCTGCAAGAAGTCCTGCACGGAGGTTGTGGCTGATGAGACTGTGACGTGGGCTCTGGTTGTCGCCCCATGCGTTTGAAACGTCGTATCGTGCTGCCTTTGCAACTCCGCTGAGTGATTCGAACTCGCTGTTGTTCCAAGTGTATGAGAGACCTACACCACCTACGAGATAGAGATTGAACCTTGAGAAGTTCTTGTCCTGGAAGATGTTCATGACGTTAATCATGAGGTCTGCATCTGTAGTGATGTAGTTGTGTCCGTACTTGTAGATGACATCTTTGTGGTCGAATGCTCCACGGCTGCGGTAACCGTTGAAGTGGAGACGAGCACCTACTGAAGGTGTGAACATACGACCTACGCTGAGTCCGAATGTTGGTAATATGGTTTCTGTAGCCTTTACGTCTGTGAAGACTGTTCCTACACCACCTTGTACCTGAATGAATGTGTATGGCTGTGGTTTGTAGCCGAGTTCCTGTTCCTGTACCTCAGCTGCTGTCTGTGCCATGGCATTCGTACCACACAATGCAACAATTGATGCTGCGATTGTCGTTTTAAGATTAAGCATAATTGTAAAAAAATAAAGGTTCGTTAATATTTTGGCCTCAAAATTAGTTAATATTAAATAATTGAGCAAAACAAAAACCGAAAATTTTGTATATTTGCGCAAATTTAATGTATATAGGTACTATGTGTGCCTAATATTAGCATGTATATTTTAACAAAATATGAGTGAAGAAATAAATATTCAAGAACCTAAACAACCTGAGTACAAAGATGACAACATTATCACCCTCACGGGTGTTCAGCACATTCGTCTTCGTCCTGGTATGTATATCGGACGCCTTGGTGACGGTTCCCATGCTGAGGATGGAATCTATGTACTTCTAAAGGAAATTATTGATAACTCCATCGACGAATTCAAGATGAAGGCAGGCAAGCGCATCGAGGTTGATATTACGGACGACCTTGAGGTGACTGTCAGGGACTATGGTCGTGGAATTCCGCAAGGTAAGATGGTTGAGGCTGTATCTATCCTCAATACTGGAGGTAAGTATGACTCCAAGGCTTTCCAAAAGTCAATAGGTCTTAACGGTGTGGGTACCAAGGCTGTCAACGCATTGTCTTCGCTCTTTGAGGTAAGAAGCTACCGTGACGGAATGGTACGTACTGCCATCTTTGAGAAGGGTGAACTTATTTCGGATAAGATTGAGAAATCGGATGAAGAAACAGGTACTTACATTCATTTCATTCCTGACAATACTCTCTTCCTCAACTATAAGTTCCAAGGTGAATTTGTGGAGACTATGCTCCGCAATTACACTTACCTCAATACAGGTCTTGAGATTTACTATAACCAGCGACGCATCACTTCACGCAATGGTCTGAAGGATTTGCTCGTTGACACTATGGATACTCAACCTCTCTATGACATCATCCATCTCAAAGGTGAGGATATAGAGATTGCCTTTACACATACCAATCAGCAATATGGTGAGGAGTATCACTCATTTGTCAATGGTCAGCACACCATACAGGGTGGTACTCACCAGAGTGCGTTCAAGGAGCATATTGCACGTACAATCAAGGATTTCTTTAATAAAAACTATGATTTGAGTGATGTGCGTAGCGGTATCGTAGCTGCCATTGCCATCAATGTGCAAGAGCCACAGTTTGAGTCACAGACAAAGATTAAGCTCGGTTCCCTCACTATGGAACCAGGTGGCGGAATAAGCGTCAACAAGTTCGTGGGCGACTTCATCAAGGAGGAGGTGGATAACTATCTTCACAAGAACCTTGACGTAGCTGAGATTATCCAGCAGAAGATCCAGGACAACGAACGTGATCGTAAGGCTATAGCTGGTGTAACAAAGCTTGCAAGGGAGAGGGCAAAGAAGGCTAATCTCCATAACCGTAAGCTTCGCGACTGTCGTGTGCATCTCAACGATGCTAAGGGTGACCTGAAGGAAGACAGTTGTATTTTCATCACAGAGGGTGACTCTGCCAGTGGAAGTATTACAAAGAGTCGTGATGTGAACACTCAGGCTGTATTCTCACTCAAGGGTAAGCCTCTCAACTGCTTTGGACTGACAAAGAAGGTGGTGTATGAAAACGAGGAGTTCAACCTCCTTCAGGCTGCCCTTAACATAGAAGACGGCATCGAAGGACTCCGATACAATAAGGTCATCGTGGCAACAGATGCCGATGTGGATGGCATGCACATTCGTCTGTTGATGATTACATTCTTCTTGCAGTTCTTCCCAGAGCTTATCCGTAAGGGACACGTACACATTCTCCAGACACCTCTCTTCCGAGTGCGTCAGAGACGTAAGCGTGTGAAGAAAGAGTATCTTGAAGAACTCACTAAGGGAAAGAAAGATACTGGTGACTTCGTTACCGTGTATTGTTATACAGACGAGGAGCGTAAGAACGCCATAAAGATGTTATCTCCAGACCCTGAAATCACACGATTCAAAGGTCTTGGTGAGATTTCGCCAGACGAGTTCAAGAACTTCATTGGTCCTGACATGCGCCTTGAAGAGGTTACTCTCCGCAAGACTGACCAGGTGAAAGAACTCCTCGAATACTATATGGGAAAGAATACTATGGAACGTCAGAACTTTATCATCAACAATCTTGTGATTGAGGAAGACGTGCCAGAGGAAGATACAGAATTAGCAGAAGAAGAATGATAGCACTATTTGCCGGGTCCTTTGATCCATTCACTCGTGGACATCAGTCCATTGTTGACCGCGTTCTCAAGAACGTGGCTGATGAGATTATTGTTGCTATTGGTATCAATTATGTCAAGAAGAATATGTTTCACGTGGAGGAAAGGATTCGTTACATTGAGAAATTGTATGCCGATAATCCGAGAGTAAGAGTAGTGAGCTATACTGGACTCACGGTAGATTGTGCCAAATCTGTAGGTGCAGACTTTCTTGTGAGGGGAGTACGCTCAGTTTCCGATTTCGAGTTTGAGCGTAACATAGCTGATGTCAATAAGCGTCTTAGCGGCATAGAGACCATTCTTCTCTTTACTGAACCTGAATTGTCCTGTGTAAGCTCAAGTGTCGTTCGCGAGCTTATGAGCTACGGTAAGGACGTTTCACAATTTTTACCGGAATAAATAGAAATGAAAAAAATACTTATACCTATACTGACTGCTTTATTATCTGGTGGTGTTCATGCCCAGCAACAGTCTGATATCCTTGATGAAGTACAGCTGAGAAAATTGATGATGACCTATCACAGTATCAATATGCTGTATGTTGATAAAATTGATTCTAAGAGTGTTATAGAGAACGGAGTAAAGGGCATGCTCAAGGAGCTTGACCCTCATTCTACATATACTCCAGCCAGGGAGGTGCAGGCTCTTAATGAAGCGCTTGACGGAGGTTTTGACGGAATAGGCGTGCAGTACAACATGTCGGAGGACACCCTCGTGGTGATTCAGCCTGTGAGTGGTGGTCCGAGTGATAAGGTAGGCATAATCTGTGGCGACAAGATTGTTTCCGTTAATGATACAGCCATAGCTGGAGTGAAGATGTCGCGTGACGATATTATGAAGCGTCTCAGGGGACCAAAGGGTACTAAGGTAAAATTGGGGGTCATACGTCGTGGCATAAAGGATAAGCTCACGTTTGTTGTCACTCGTGACAAGATTCCTCTCTATACCGTTGATGCCTCATACATGATAGACAATACTACTGGATATGTGCGTATCAGCAGTTTCGGAGCAACAACCCATGACGAGTTTGTAAAAGCTTGCAATAGGTTGAAGAAGATGGGTATGAAGGATATCATTATTGACCTTCAGGGTAATGGCGGTGGCTACCTTCAGGCAGCCGTACAGATGGCCGATGAGTTTCTCTCAAATGATGAGATGATTGTCTATACAGAGGGACGTTCACAAGGAAGGAGAATCTTCCGTGCTACAGCCAATACAATGGACATCGACAAGGTTGTTGTACTTGTGGATGGATATACAGCTTCTGCATCCGAGATTCTTTCTGGTGCTTTGCAGGATAATGATAGGGGAGTGATAGTAGGCCGTAGAACCTTTGCAAAGGGCCTTGTACAGCGTCCTATCAACCTTCCAGACGGTAGTCTTATCCGTCTTACCGTAGCCCATTATTACAGCCCTGTAGGACGTTGTTTCCAGAAGCCTTATGTAAAGGGTGACAATAAGGCATACGAAAATGATATGCTCGACCGTCTTAATAGTGGAGAGCTTATGAATCCGGACAGCATACATTTTCCTGATTCTCTTATGTATCATACTAAGGCTGGTCGTATTGTATATGGTGGTGGTGGTATCATGCCGGATGTCTATGTTCCTCTTGATACAACACGTTATACACGACTTCATCGTGAACTTACAGCTAAGGGTTGTGTGGTACAGGCTACGCTGAAGTATCTTGATTCCCATCGCAAGACTTTTGAGAAGGAGTATCAGATAGATGCTTACCGTAAGGCTAAGAAGAAGGAAAGCAAGGGCAAGGATGTCGATTTCGACATGAGTCATTTTGAACGTTTCAAGAATGGCTATGAAGTACCTCAGGAGCTTATAGATATTGTTCTTGAGAAGGCTAAAGAGGCTAAGATAGTGTATAATGACTCTACACTTGCTCTTACCATTCCTACAATCAAGCTTCAGCTTAAGGCTCTTCTTGCCCGTGACCTTTGGAACATGAACGAATATTTCCAGATTATCAATCCACTCAATGAAATCTATCTCAGAGGTCTGGAAGCTATAAAGGATGAGAAGTATAAGGAGGTTCTTTCTACAAAGCAGTAATATAGACGTGATAGTGTTTATTTGATGAACACAGTAAAGTCTTTATACGATAAACTATCAACTCTAAACTTTGGCAATATGATTACATACAATGTTGATGGTGTCAAGATGCCATCTATCAAGAAACGAGACACAAGTGCTTGGATTAAGGCTGTTGCAGCCTCTTATGGCAAGAATGTAGGTGACATTGCCTATATCTTCTGCAATGATGATAAGATTCTTGAGGTAAATCGTCAGTATCTTCAGCATGATTATTACACAGATATTATCACTTTTGACTATTGTGATGACCTTGCTGAGATGGGTATTAAGGACACTATATCTGGTGACTTATTCATTAGTCTTGATACTGTTCGCTCCAATGCAGAACAACAGAAGACAACGTATGATGAGGAACTTCATCGTGTGATTATTCACGGCATCCTCCATCTTGTAGGCATCAATGATAAGGGTCCAGGTGAACGTGAGATTATGGAAGCTGCCGAGAATAAAGCGTTGGAATTAATTCATAATTCATAATTCACAATTCATATTTGATAGTTTTTTAATAATTTCAATATGGGAGTTAGGGCGTTTTTGCCTTAACTCCTTTTTTCATTATAATATTGCAAAAAATAACCCATATCTCCCGTCCGGCAGATGTACATCTAATTGTCGGGAGATATGGGTATAAATGTTGTCAGATATATATCTTTTCATCATAAGATGTGGGTCTTATGATTACAGCATATAGTATCCTAATTGTAAATTCTGAATTCGAAAGAACTCAGTGAAGCTAATTATGCATTCTGAATTTTGAATTATTAATTATTAATTGTTAATGTGCCTCCAGCCAGTTCTTTCCCCAGCCGCTTTCAGCAAGGAGCGGAACTGATAGGGTAGTGGCACCTTCCATTTCCTGTTTGACGATAGCTTCAAGTTTTTCCTTTTCTTCTGGTACTACTGTGAAGTTCAATTCGTCATGCACCTGAAGAATCATTCTTGACTTGAGACCTTCCTCCCTTATTCGACGGTCAATGTTTATCATCGCAATTTTGATGATATCTGCTGCCGTACCTTGGATAGGGGAGTTGATAGCATTACGTTCTGCATATCCTCGTACTACCGCATTTCGTGAATTAATGTCTGGCAACTGGCATCGTCTTCCGAAGAGAGTCTCCGTAAAGCCTTTTTCTCTCGCTTTCTCTATTGATTTATCCATGTATTCCTTCACGCCTGGATATGTTGCGAAATATTCGTCTATAAGGCCCTTTGCTTCGGTTCTACTTACATTCATACGTTCGGCAAGTCCAAAGGCGCTGATGCCGTAAATAATGCCGAAATTTGCGGTCTTTGCCATGCGTCTCATATCTGACGTTACCTCATCCATTGGTTTCTTGAAGATTTTTGCTGCTGTGGCACGATGGATATCGTGTCCGCTATTGAAGTCTTCAACCATGTTTTTGTCACCACATAGATGTGCCATAAGACGTAGTTCTATCTGGCTGTAGTCTGCTGAAAAGAACTCACATCCTGGTTCTGGAATGAAAGCTTTTCTTACTTCTTTTCCATTCTCGTCCCTGATAGGGATGTTCTGTAGGTTAGGATTGCTTGAACTAAGTCGTCCTGTTGTTGTTACCGCCTGATTGTATGACGTATGTATCTTGCCTGTCCTTGGATTTATAAGTTCAGGAAGTGCGTCAATGTATGTGCTTAGAAGCTTCTTGTAGCCTCTGTAGTCGAGTATCTGCTGTACCACAGGATGCTTGCCCACGAGTGTGTTCAGCACTTCTTCTGATGTCACGTACTGTCCGGTCTTTGTCTTCTTCGCCTTGTCGGATAGTTTAAGTTTGTCGAACAGCAGTTCACCTATCTGCTTAGGTGATGATATGTTTATCTCTTCACCTGCTGTCTCACGGATGCTCTTCTCAATCTCGTTCATCTTCTCCGTGAAGAGACGTGATGTTTCCTTGAGTGAATTAGTGTCAATACGTGCACCTTCTATTTCCATGCGTGCAAGTACAGGAACGAGTGGCATTTCTATTTCCTTAAACAATTTTGTGAAACCCTTTTCGTCAATTTCCTTAGCAAGGATATTCTTAAGCTTGAGTGTCACGTCAGCATCTTCGCTTGCGTACTCATACACTTCTTCTGGTTTGAGCTGTCGCATTGATTTCTGATTCTTGCCACTTCCGATAAGTTCATCAATGTGGATTGTTTTGTACTGAAGATAAATCTCAGCGAGGTAATCCATGTTATGATGCAGTTCTGGTGAAATGATGTAGTGAGCAATCATGGTGTCGAAAAATTCTCCTTGGAGTTCGATACCATAATTTGAAAGGACAATCATGTCGTACTTGATGTTTTGTCCTATCTTTAATATTTTGGGATTTTCGTAAACTGCTTTGAACTTCTCAAGTATTTTTTGTGTCTCTTCTCTATTTTCAGGACATGGAATGTAAAATGCTTCATTTTCTTCTACAGAAAAGCTTAATCCGACCAATTCTGCTCTTGTTGCCTCCCTGCTTGTTGTTTCTGTATCTAATGAAACAAATCCTGCTGTTAAGATTTTTGCAATTATTTTATCATATCCTTCGACATTATCAACAAGATAATACTTGTGTTCTATATCTTTTAAGCCCTTGAGATTTGTTGAAATTTGAATTTCTTTATCGTTGTCTTGCTCTGTCGCAAAGAAATCACCTCCAAAAAGGTCATTTGTCTGTACTTTTTTAGAAGTTGATTTTTTTGATGTTTTTTCAGATGTTTTTACTCCTAAAAGTTTGTTGAGTAGTGCTCGGAACTCAAGTTCCTCGTAAATGGTCTTGAGTTCATTTTCATTGACAGGTTCACGTTTGAGATTTTCAAGATCGAGTTCAATAGGAACGTCTGTTTTTATTTCAGCGAGGAATCTTGAAATCTTGATGTCCTCAATATGTTCGCTGACTTTTGTCTTGAGTGCACCTTTTATCTCGTTGTATCTTTCGAGAAGGTTCTCAGTGCTGCCAAACTGTTTGATGAGTTTGACGGCGGTCTTTTCACCTACACCTGGACAGCCTGGGTAGTTATCGGCTGTATCACCCATAAGTCCGAGAAGGTCGATGACCTGACTCGTATTTTCGAGGTCATACTTGGCAAGTACCTCGTCAACTCCGAGGATGTCGAAGCCGCCATCGTGTCTTGGTTTATACATCTTGACATTCTTTCGTACAAGTTGGGCATAGTCCTTGTCGGGTGTCATCATGTATGTTTCAAGGTCATCTATTTCTGATGCCTTTGTTGCCAATGTTCCGATGACATCGTCAGCCTCATATCCTTGTACTTCAAGGATAGGTATGTTATATGCGTTGAGAATCTTCTTGATGTAGGGTAGGGCAAACCTTATTCCTTCTGGTGTTTCCTCACGTTGAGCCTTATACGGTGCAAAGAACTCATGACGGAATGTAGGGCCATGTGGGTCGAACGCTACTCCTATATAGTCAATGCTTTCTTTTGATAGCAGTTCTTCGAGTGTATTCACAAAGCCGAGAACAGCACTGGTATTCTGTCCTTTGCTGTTGATTCTCGGGTTCTTTATGAAGCCGTAGTATGCTCTATATATTAATGCGTATGCATCAAGTAAAAATAGTTTTTTCATTTTAATTCTTAAATTTTGTTCAAACTTACGGAAAATATTTGAAATCAATGTATATTTCGTAAAGAAATAGTTACCTTTGCATTGGAAATTTAAGATTATGGATATATTACAGCAAATAAAGAAACCGATAGAGAATGAGTTGAGTCAATACAGGAATGTTTTTGATTCATATCTTGTACACGACAATCCTCTTCTCAATAGTGCACTTTCTGCTGTTTCTTCCCGCAAGGGCAAGATGATGCGTCCTATTCTTACTATTCTTACGGCCAAACTCCTTGGTGAAGTTAATGATAATACGATTTATACGGCTGCAACCTTTGAGTTTTTCCACACAGCGAGTCTTCTGCATGATGATATTGTAGATGAATCTGACGAAAGAAGGGGACAGCCCTCAATCAATAATTCGTATGGTAATAAGGTAGCAGTACTTGTAGGTGATTATATCCTTGCAAATGCCCTTATAAACGCCTCTAAGACGGGTAATACACACCTTGTGGAGGTTGTATCCAAGGCTGCTCAGGAACTCTCTTCTGGCGAGATTCTTCAGCTTAGCAACGTACAGAACGAATCATTCTCTACAGATGTCTATTTTGACATTATATATGGCAAGACTGCTGCTCTTTTCTCCGCATGTACAGAGGGTGGTGCAATGTCTGTAAATGCAAGTAAGGATAATGTTGATAATCTTCGTGAGATTGGTCGTTTGATAGGTATGTGTTTCCAGATTCGTGACGATATTTTCGACTATTATTCAGATGCTTCAATTGGCAAACCTACTGGAAATGATATGAAGGAAGGCAAGATTACTCTTCCTGTCATTTACGCATTGAATAAAACAAATGATGAAACGTTCAAGAAGATAGCTCTTCGTGTAAAGAGTGGGGAAGTGACACAGGATGAAATAGATGCTCTTGTGGATTTTACGAAGGAGAATGGCGGTATAGATTACGCTGTTAAGGTTATGAATGATTTTGCGGATAAGGCTAAGGATATTCTTTCTACTTATCCAGATTCAGATATAAAATCTTCTCTCGTCCATTACATTGATTTTGTAGTTGGAAGGACATTCTAAAAACATCGTATCAATTAGAATGTAATTGGCTGGCTCTCGTGAGAGAACCAGCCAATATTTTTATTAGATAATTACAATATAAACTATCTTTTAACATCTTGTTAATCTGATGTTAATTAGAAGAACTTGATTTCTTTGTCAAGTATTTCTGAAAGAAGCTTGTTAGCAAGTGAGCTTGTTCCGAGTCGGAGATACTGGTTAGTGAGCCATTTCTCACCGAGAACTTCCTTTACGATAGTGTAGTACTTTAATGCATCCTCAACTGTCTTCATTCCTCCAGCAGGCTTGAATCCTATCTGAATACCAGTCTTGTTATAGTACTCCTTGATTGCCTGACACATAACGTATGCTGCTTCTGGAGTAGCTGCTGGTTCAAGTTTACCTGTAGATGTCTTGATGTAGTCAGCTCCAGCGTACATTGCGAGTATAGATGCCTTCTTGATGTTGCTTGCTGTCTTGAGACAACCAGTTTCGAGGATAACCTTTAACTTCTTGTCACCACATACTTCCTTAAGTTCTGAGATTTCGTCGCAAACTGTCTCATAATCACCAGAAAAGAACTTTCCAACAGACTGTACTATGTCTATCTCAGTAGCTCCGTCCTTGATAGCGAGTGCTGTTTCTGCTACCTTTACCTCTATAAAGCTCTGACTTGATGGGAAACATGCTGATACACAGGCTATTTCCACCTCTTCGTTCTCAAGTGTATCGTGACATACCTTAGCATAGTTAGGATAAACGCAAACTGTTGCTACGTGACCCAATTCTGGATAATCGTCATCAAACTTGTTTACTTTCTCAACGAACTTGAGTACGCTCTCATCGCTGTCAGTTGTCTTGAGGGTTGTTAGTTCCACGCTGTTGAAGAGGAACTTCTTTACCTCCTTTGTATTATTCTCTTCGAGGTGCTTTGCAAGAAGATTTGCTACTTCTGCTGCTACTTTCTCGTCGTTAAGGTCAGTATTGTACTGACTTAATGCTTCTTCGTATTTACTCATTTTACTATATTTTTAATGAATTATTCTTTATTCTTTGTGTCCATACAGATTGTAACTGGACCATCGTTAAGCAACTCTACTTTCATGTCAGCTCCGAATTCTCCTGTTCCTATTTCTTTTCCGAGGAAGAGACTTAGTTCATTACAGAATTTCTCGTAGAGTGGGACGATTATTTCATGACTTCCTGCCCTTAGATAGGATGGCCGATTACCTTTCTTGTATGATGCCCAGAGAGTGAATTGTGAAACTACAAGTATCTCTCCGTTTACGTCAATTATTGATTTGTTCATCACGCCATTCTCATCATCAAATACTCGTAGTCCTGTTATCTTTTTACTCAGCCAAGTGATGTCTTCGTCTGTGTCTGCATTTTCGCATCCTACAAGTACGAGAAATCCTTGACCAATCTTAGACTTCACGCAACCGTCAATCGTTACTGAGGCATGACTTACCCTTTGTATTACTGCTCTCATTTTGCAAATATAAATATTATATTTCGTTTACGTAAAATATTCTTTGATTATTTTTGCTTTGGATGTTCCTACGATTTTTTCTATTTCCTCTGATGATGCTTCCTTTATACGTTTTACGCTCTTGAAGTTCTTGAGGAGAAGTGTCTTCGTCGCAGGTCCTATTCCTTTTATATTGTCAAGTTCGCTTTGTACTTGACTCTTACTTCGTTTGTCTCTGTGGAATGTTATAGCGAACCTATGTACTTCGTCCTGTATTCTTGTTAGGAACTTGAATAGGGGAGAGTCCATCTCTATTCCTATTGTCTTCTGAGGAAATCCGAACAAAAGTTCGTTAGTCCTATGTCTGTTATCCTTGGCAAGTCCTGCAATCGGAATATCTATGTGTAGTTTGTCTTGTATTACCTTTCTTACCACTTCCATCTGCCCTTTACCTCCATCTGTTATGATTAAGTCGGGTAGGGTTCCTTGCTCATTTATAATTCTTGAATAACGACGATAAACGACTTCGCTCATTGATGCGTAGTCATCAGGTCCTTCTACAGTTTTTATGTTATACTTCCTGTATTCTGATTTCGCTGGTTTTGCTTGTTTGAATACAACACATCCTGCTACAGCATCACTTCCTGATATGTTTGAGTTATCAAAACACTCTATTGTCATAGGGAGCTTTTCAAGCCCAAGTTTTCTTTGTAATTCTTTTAGAATGTTTGTTGCTCTTTGTTCAGGATTGAGTTTCTCTGCTTGTTTGAGGCTATCTATTCTGTATTGTCTTACATTCATTTTTGATAGTTCAAGCAGGTGTTTCTTATCTCCTCTTGTCGGAACTGTTATTGTTACGTCCTTTAACTCTATGTCGAGTGGAAAAGGGACTACTATTTCCTTTGAGTGACTTCCAAATCTTTCTCGCATTTCTGCTATACCGAGTACAAGGATTTCCTCTGCACTTTCTTCCATTCGTTTCTTATATTCGAATGTGAAGGCTTGGTTAACACATCCGTTTGAGATGTGCAGGTAATTTATGAATGCGCTCTTCTCTTCATCGTCTATGGAGAATACATCTATGTTATGGTATGTATTTGCTATTACTTCGCTTTTTTCGCAGAACTCTAAAGCCATATCATACTTCTTTTTTATCTCCATTGCTTCTTCAAACTTCAGCTCTTCAGAGAGTGCTTCCATCTTTTTAAGCATCTTTTCGCAGATGATTCTTGTGTTTCCTTTGAGTATTTCTTTTACTTCAAGAATCATCTCCATGTATTCTTCTTGACTTTGTTTGCCTATACATGGAGCGTCGCATTTCTTTATATGATGTTCAAGACAGATATCGTATTTGCCTTTGTTTATATTTTCTATCGTTAGTGGTAGACGGCATTTTCTAACCTTATACATTTTGTCAATCAGGGTGAGCATGTTATTTAATGTACCTTGGTGCGAAAATGGTCCGTAGTATGTTCCGAGTCTTTTGTCGATATTCCTTGTTTTGAATATTCTTGGGAAAGTCTCGTTTGTTATACACACTGAAGGGTAGGTCTTGTCATCCTTTAGCAGAATGTTATATTTAGGTTTGAATTTTTTGATGAGACTGTTTTCTAATAGGAGTGCATCCTCATCTGTTGGTACTATAACATAGTTTATATCTTCAATCTTACTTACGAGTATTTGTGTCTTTCTTCTATCTACTGTTTTAAGAAAGTATGAGCTTACTCTGCGTTTAAGGTTCTTCGCCTTACCTACATAGATTATGTTTCTGTCCTTGTCAAAGTATTGGTAGCACCCTGGACACTCTGGCATGTTCAGAACTATATTCTTGAGTCTTGCTATTCTTTCCTCGTTTTTTGTCATAAGAAGGTTGATAATTGTTTCACGTGAAACAATTTGTTTCTAACTTTGTTATTTAAAGTGAGTTATATGATTGTTTCTAACCATCCCTATACGTGTTATGAGTGTTTGTGGCTATGTATTTGAAAGCTCATAATGTATAGAGATGGTTAGTGTCTGAATTTTATATTCTAATGAGTGTAGTTATTTCTACATCGTCTCCGATGAATTCACGTCCTTTTAATCCTTCGTCACGAATCTCGATGATTGTGTTTACGTAGATTTTCTTTGGGTTGAACTTCTTTACAAGGTTGATTGCTGCCTTGAGGCTTCCGCCTGTTGCAAGAAGGTCGTCGTGAATAAGTACGATGTCATTTGGCTCAATAGAGTCAGCATGAATCTCTATAGTGTCTTCGCCGTATTCTTTTGTATATGTCTCTCTGATTGTCTCTGCAGGGAGCTTACCTGGTTTTCGACACATGACAAGTCCTGCGTTAAGCTTTCTCGCAATGGCTGAACCCATGATGAATCCGCGGCTTTCTATACCAACTACCTTGGTTATTCCCTTGTGCTTATAGAGCTCGTACATTTCCTCTTCCATTATCTCAAGACACTTTGCGTTCTTGAAGAGGGTAGTGACGTCACGGAAGTTAATTCCTGGTTTTGGAAAATCTGGAATACATCTCAAATTATCCAAAAGATACTGATTGTTCATCTTCTGTTTTTATTTAATTCTGTTGTTGTAATTTGCTGAAATGAAATATCTAAACCTTTAATTGTTTCACGTGGAACATTTGTTGTAATCTTCGTTTCTATCGGGAATCTCTATCTTCCCATGAGTACGAGCATTATATTTATGTCCGATGGAGATACACCTGGAATACGTGATGCTTGTGCAAGGGTGAGAGGGTTGATTGCTTCGAGTTTTTGTCTTGCTTCGATAGAAATCTGTGTGAGATTAGGATAGTCGAATTTGCCCTGAATCTTTATATTCTCCAGTCTTAGCATCTTCTCTGCTATCTGTTGCTCTCGCTCTATATAGCCCTTGTATTTAATGTTTATCTCGGTTGCTTCAAGAATCTCTTGCGTCAATTTTTCTTCGTTGATTACGTCTGAGATTTCTTTTATTTTCTTCTCGAAAGCGTTTATACTGCCGCGAATATTCTCTATTGTGATTTGTGGACGACCCAGAAGTTCTGCAAGTTTTATTCCTTGTCGGAGTGGGGTAGTGCCAATCTTATCGAGTGCATCGTTTATAAGTGCAGGCTTTAGTGAGAATGATTCTGTAAAACCGATGAGTTCGTTAATGGCTTCTTTTTTCTTCATCATTCTCTGATAGCGTTCCTCGCTCGCAAGACCTATCTTGTAGCTCATCTCTGTTAGACGCATATCTGCATCATCTTGTCGAAGAAGAATTCTGTATTCAGCTCTTGAGGTAAACATACGGTATGGCTCATCCACACCTTTTGTTACGAGGTCATCGATAAGAACACCTATGTATGCCTCATTTCGTTTGAGTATAAATGGCTCTCCGTTGTTTATTTTGCCTTCTGAAGAATTGATGGCTGCATTTATTCCTGCCATCAGTCCCTGACCAGCTGCTTCCTCATAACCTGTGGTTCCGTTTACCTGTCCTGCAAAAAATAAGTTCTCTACTATCTTTGACTCAAGATTATGTTTTAGCTGTGTAGGATCGAAATAATCGTATTCTATTGCATATCCTGGACGATATACTTGTAGATTTCGGAAACATTCTATCTTTCGTAGAGCGTTTATCTGTACATCCATTGGAAGAGAAGAAGAGAACCCGTTCAAGTACATTTCATTGGTGGATTCGCCTTCAGGTTCCAAGAACAACTGGTGCATGTCCTTATCTGGGAATGTGTGTAGCTTTGTCTCTATGCTTGGACAGTAACGTGGACCTATGCTCTGTATTTGTCCGTTATAAAGAGGTGAATCTTCAAATCCAGACCTGAGTATGTCGTGTACTTCTTTGTTGGTGTAACATGTCCAGCAAGGAAGTGCCTTGAGCTTTCTTTCTGTCGATGAATACGAGAAACTGTGAAAATCGTTTTCTCCTTCCTGAATTTCCATTTTTGTGAAGTCAACGCTTCTTTTGTCAATTCTTACAGGAGTTCCCGTCTTCATTCTTCCGTTCTTTATTCCTGTGGCATTTATACTTTCTGTTAGCATCAGCGATGCAGGTTCAGAACATCTTCCTCCAGGAATTTTTGTTCTGCCTATATGCATCAAGCCATTCAGAAATGTTCCTGCTGTTATTATGACAGTTTTTGCGATGAATTCGGCATCCATAATTGTACGGACACCCTTTATCTTTTGTTTACCTTTGGCTCCTTCAGAGTCGTTTTCAACGATAATTTCCTTTACTTGGTCTTGCCATATATTGAGATTTGGAGTATTGTCGAGAATCTCTCTCCATGTCCAGATAAATTTTTCTCTGTCACATTGAGCTCGAGGACTCCATACTGCTGGACCTTTAGAGCGGTTGAGCATACGGAATTGTAGGGCACAACGATCGGTAACAATACCCATCTGTCCGCCCAAAGCATCAATCTCGCGCACAATCTGTCCCTTTGCAATTCCGCCTACGGCAGGATTGCAGGACATTTGAGCAATCTTGTTCATGTCCATTGTTATCAGACACGTCTTAGCACCAAGATTGGCGGCAGCTGCTGCAGCTTCACAACCTGCATGTCCAGCGCCGACCACAATTACGTCGTAAAAAAAAGTCATTTATTTCGGTATATCAGTTTTATGCTGCAAAGTTACGAATAATAGTAATCCATTGCAAGCGTCTTCAAGAATATCTATTACGTTCTCGAATCCTTGTGCTCCTCCGTAATATGGGTCGGGAACATGGTCAACAACGAAAGTCTTGCAGAAATCTGTCATTCTTTTTATTTTCTGTTCGTCCTCTATAGTTGGAGCAAGTTCCATGAGTTTATCGTAGTTGGAATCGTCCATACTGATGATGAGGTCGAAGTTGTTGAAATCACTCTCTCTGACTTTTCTTGAGATATGCGTGAGATTATATCCACGTCTTTGGGCGTGCATCTTCATTCTTGGGTCAGAACCTTCCCCTTGATGATATCCTATGATGCCAGCCGAATCCACTTCTATCTCTTCTGTTAAACCTGCTTTTTTAACAAGTTTTGCCATTATGGCTTCTGCCATAGGGGAACGACATATATTTCCGAGACATACGAATAGTATTCTTGTCTTCATAATTATATATTTACTGATGTAACTATTTGAAATTATATTATGTAAGTATATCTATATTGATTCCTCTTTTTAAATCTTGTTTTATGTTTACTTATGTGAGTTCTATTTAGACATTTTGTTATGCTTTATTCTTTTATTGTATCTTTTTGATTTGTTTTCACCCTTCGATAATCCTTCGTTAATGGTTCGTCAACTGTTCCTAAATCTTCCATGATTTCTCCGTTGACAATTTGAAACCAGTTCCTTCGTATGAGTGTGACAAAATGTAAGTTTTCCGGTGACTTTGTATGTTTTGAATGTAATTTGTTGATTGCAAATATAGTTTTTATCACACACTTTGGGAATGTAAAAACTACAAAAACACCTATAAAAATGTATAATCTAACATGATTTAACTTTTTTTAACAAATTTCTCATACTCTTAAACACAGATATTTAATACTTTTGTCATCAAAACATTCAATCTATGTAAGAATTAGATAAAGTGAAGATATAGTGGAAGGCACAGATAATATCTATGAAGTTGTGTGCTAATATCCACATATTGATTAGAAAATGTAAGAATTAAATAAATAACAGACATTTTGTTTTTATACTTGTACGCCTCATGTACTCTGTCATTGATAGGGTGTATTGTACCCTTTCATCGTATAGTGTGTGTTGCAGTGGTCGAAACGGTAGGTTCTATGGCTGAATTTGTGTTAGTTGATGGAATGCACTATTGAATGAAATATAGTCTGTTATGTGCGAGAATATGAGAAAATGTATAATAACGTAAGTAAAATCTAACTAAACTGTATGAAAAAGAAATTGACATCTTTACTATTGACGGCGATAGCAGTCTTTAGTTTCAGTGTTGATTCGTTTGGTAAGACCGATGTTACTTCTACCTACCTGCAAGATGCAAATCTCAAAAGTCTTGGTAGTTGGACGTTGGATAAATTAAACGGATTTGCAGACAAAGGTTACACGGATTGGCAAACGAGTACTGATGTCCCTGTTATTGAGTTTTATAATGCTTGGAGTCCTACTCCTGGTGGTTCAATAGGTAATACCAAGACATTCAACTTCTCGCAGAAGATAAAATTGCCTGCTGGTTATTACCGCTTAGCTGTTAATGCTTTCTATCGTGAAGGTGCTGGAAATGGTACAAACACAAAGGCTTACATATATGCTGGCGAAAAAACACAATATGTAGTTGGTCTTAATGCTGCAGGAGTTGGTGGCTATACTGGTAGTTCTGACCTTGCAAAGGCTGCCAACGCTTTTTACTTGGGTAATTTCTCCAATGAATTCGATTTCAATGTAACTTCTGAAACTGAGATAGAAATTGGTTTCCACGGTTATATTGATACTTATTGTTCATGGTGTATTCTCGGACCTGTTACTCTCTGGGAATATACGGCAGAAGATTATATTTCTGACTACACACAAAAGGTGGCAGAAGCAGAGGCGCTCTATACCCAGCCAATGAATAAGGATGTGCTTGATGCACTGAAAGATGCAGCTGGTAAGGAGTCAACCTTGGTTTCTGTTGACGATGTTTTGAATGCTGTAAAAGCGTTGAATACAGCTATTGAAAATGCAAATAATTCGATTGCATTGTATAAGGACGTAAATACTTACATTACAAAGGCTGAAAATCATAATGCGGCAGTTAAGGCTGCATTCGAAGCTTCTGGTATAAAGGCTGCTTATGAGGTAGGTACACTTGTTGATGTAAACAGTGCTATTGAAGCATACAGAAATGCTATCCTTTCGCAGACAGCTGTTGGATCTGATATCTCCGAAGCGTTTACTCTCATAAGCGATGATATGAGTGGATGGACAACAGACATCACTAATGGTTCTGCTCATTTCAAACAGAATACTTGGTCAAATGAGGGCGAAACAGATGGTTCTGGTATGGTAATCCCATTTATGGAATACTGGTTACCAAATGGTAGTGTACTTGACAATGCAACTCTTAAATATAAGTTTACAGGACTTGTGCCTAATCAGTACTATGAGATTAGTGCTCTTGTCCGCGCTTACAAGGAAAAACAGGTCGAAGACCTGACTGGTGCTTACCTGTTTGCAGGATCTGCTAAGTCTCTTGATATCTCTACTGGAACAAACGCTTCTAATGGAGAAAGTGGAATCTACTATGGTGTGCTCAAGGCAACTGGAAAAGCCAATGCAGATGGAGATTTGGTGGCTGGCTTTATTGTTGATAATTGTAATTTCAACTGGCTTGCGGCAAAGAATTTCACAGTCAAGGTGAGTGAAGACCCTGGAATTAGCGAGATTCAGTCACAGTTTAATACTCTTATTGCAAAGGCAGAAGAGATAAAAGATTTGCCAATGGATGCAGCACTTGCATCTAACCTTGTTGCCGCTATGGCTACTCCTGAAAGTACTTCAGAGGCATACGCCACAGCCATCGAAAATCTTGACATTGCCCTTAAGGCTGCACAGGCTTCCGTAAAGAAGTATGCAGGTTGGGGTGTTTATGTAAACAGAGCTGATAAACTTGATGATTCAGGTAAGGCAAGCTATACTTCTAACGAGACATACATTACGATAAGTACTGCATATAATGCAGGAAATCTCGATGAAATCACTTCAGAACAGATTGCTGTTCTTGATGAAGCATTTGTTACTGCAACTAAACTTCAGACATCTGAAGGTTCTGATTTTACCGGTGCAATCGTAAATCCAAGCTTCGAGACAGGTAATACTGACGGATGGACAGTTGGTTCGTCTAAGGATACTGGTGCTCGTAGTAATGGAAATGCTACTTATACTATGTCAGGTGCTGATGGTAATTGGGTATTCAACACATGGACTACAGGTCTCCCTATTACTCAGACAATCACAGGTCTTCCAAATGGTACATACAAGCTTAGTGCCGTTATTGCTTCAGACGCTACAATTAAGGTGTTCATCACAGCTAATGGTGAAAGAACTGGCGCTAAGACTACTCAAAAGGAAGTAGGTAAGGAAGTAGAACTTGAGTTCGTAGTTAGTGATAATACCGCAACTATCGGTGCAATCGGTGGTTCTGGTGATAATTATGTAGCAGACGGCGGTGACTGGTATAAGGTCGATAACTTCCGTCTCACATATATCTCTGATAAGATTCCTGCTGCAAGTCTTGGTATTGCAACATTCACAGGAAACGATTCTGACGATGCTAAACTTATCATTACATTTGACAACTTTAATAATCAGCTTGCTGCACAGTCACCAGACAACAAGTATGTTATAGACATCACAATTAATGGTGAGGAATATAAAAATACTTGCTCTGCAGACAAGGGTGCAGTCATAGGATATGACTTCTCAAGTGTTGAGACTTACACAATCATTATTCCTGACAAGGGTATAAAGCTTGTCAATTCAATGGACGAAGTCATCGCAGAAACTAAGGGCGAGATTAAGGAAACATTCTCTCTTTATTCTGATAACTTCACTAATGGCGACTTTGCTTTCGGTACTCCAGTATCTGGAACAATCCGTACATACGCTAAGGATATCGTTGCTGGTTCTGATGAGACATCAGGTATGCACAGCATCACAGGATGGTCATATACAGTAGGTGGTGATGCTCATGCGGCTGGTATCTTTGAATATGGTTCTGGTGTAGGTCTTGGTGATGAATCACACATGGTTCCAAATGCAGGACCAGATGGAACAAATGGTCGTGCACTTGGTGTACTCGGTGTATGGACAGCTTCATCAAGCTATACGCAGACAATTCGTCTTGGCAAGGGAAGCTACATGGTTCAGATTCCTACTTACAACGCAGGTGGTACTGATAATGTCGTAAGTCTTACTGGTGTACTTATCAATGGAAAGGGTACCTATTCAAAGACTACAACATTTAAGCCTGGTGTATGGACAACTCAAACTATTGAGTTTACTCTTACTGAGACTTCTGCTGTAACTGTTTCTCTCGGTTATACCGCACCTAATAAGGGTTCTGGTAGTTGTCCTCACCTCTTCTACGACCGTGTAGATATATTCTCTAATGAACAAATTGCTGCAGCTAAGCTTGCTTCTGCTAAGGCTGATGCCCTTGCTTCTGTATCTGTTCTGACTCCTATTGGTGACGGTATCTTCAAGTATAGTCAGGCTGATATTGACGAAGCAATCGCAGAAATCAATTCAAGTACTACCATCGCAGAAATTAATGCTGTCAAGATTCCAGAGATGAACCTTCCTGCTGAGGATGCTCCATTCCAGATAGCTCTCAAGTCATCAGGTTACTTCATGTCACTTAATTCAAATGGTGTCGTTCTCTCAAAGTATGCACAACCACTATACCTCAAGTCATATAAGGGTGGATATGCTATTAGCGATGGTAATCAGAGCCTTGCTTATCTTGGAACAAATACTTGGTCACTTGTTGGTTCTGACAAGGCATCAACTATGATTATCACTCCTGTTGGTGAGTCATACACAATTAAGAGCACTAACGGATTTATAGGTGTTGATAATGACGAGATGGGTTCAAGTGTATTTGGAAATAAGGATTCACATGATTGGTTGATTTCTGAATACGTACCTGTAGGTTTGAACATTGCTGATGTATTTGTTACAGAGGCTTACGACCATATAGCTGCTGATGAGGTTACTATTTCTGCAGCTGTTGATGGCACAACTGCAGTGATAAACAACGGTACGTTTACTGCAAATAGTGTTACCCTCAATATTGAGGTTCCTAATAACAAGTGGTCATTCGTAGTAATGCCATGTGACATTCCTGTTGCTGACCTCAAGAATACACAGGAAAATACACAGTGGAAGATTTACAGACATGACGGTACTGCTCGTGCAAACGGTGACTTTGACAATGTTTGGGTAGCTGTTTCTGAGTCAGAGATACTTCTCAATGGAGAAGGTTACATATTCCAGAGCCGTCGTGGCGAAGAGGCTACATCTGTATTCTCATTCACGACAACCACCCCTGCTACTATTGCAAGTATCTTTGCAAACAGTGACATCAAGGTTACTCTCAACGAGAACAAGAGCATTTATGCTTGTAACTCAGGTTGGAATCTTGTAGGTAATCCTTATCTTGCATTCTTCAACAAGAGCAAGATGTCAACTACTGCTCCAATCATCGTTTGGGAAGATAACAACTACGTGACTTACACTGCTGATGACAACTATGTTCTTTCTCCACTTCAGGCATTCTTCATTCAGACAAGTGAGGAGGCAGAACTTACATTCAGTAAGGATGGCCGTCAGACAGACGCTACAATATCTTCAGATGTGCGTTCACGCAGATTGCCTGTTGCTATGCGTGCTCTTTATGATATCACGTTGTCAGATGGTAACAATATCGATAAGACTCGTTTCGTTATCAACGATGGTGCATCTCTTAATTATGAGATTGGTCGTGATGCAAGCAAGTTCATGAGCGAGGATGTTTCCGTTCCACAGATTTTCACGGTTGAGAATAATGTTAAGTGCTCAGTTAATGAGCGTCCTCTTTCTACAGGCATAATCAACCTTGGCGTTCGTGTAGGAGCAGCTGGTGAATACACGATATCTGCACGTACTTTGGCTTCTGCCGTTGTACTTGAGGATAAGGCTACAGGTGCTACCGTTGTACTTGACGACAAGAATGATTCTTATACATTCACAGTCGCAGAGGCATGCACAATGGTTGGCCGCTTTGTTATTCACGCTGATGAGGCTACTGCAATCTCTGGTATTGCAGCTGACGGCACAGATAAGACTGTTTACACTATTCAGGGTGTAAAGGTTGCAAAGAATGCTGTTAAGTCAGGCATCTACGTTATTGACGGAAAGAAGGTGATGGTAAAGTAACATTAAAAAGAAATCTATTATGAATAAGATATTATCAATATTGGCAGTATGGCTATGTAGCGTAACCGTATTTGCCCAACTGAACGGAGGTGATGACTGGACTCTTCCTGGACACCCTGGTTTGGTTACAAAAAAGATAACTGTTGCGGTCAATAGCACCGACTTCGGTACAGCCAGTGCCACAACAGCCACTACATACGGAGCTGGTGTCTATCCTGTGGGTTCAATTGTTGCTATTTCAGCAACACCTGCTACGGGTTATCACTTCGTCAATTGGACGATAGGGGAGAATGTTGTTTCTACCAATGCTTCTTATGGCTATGTGATGCCAGACGAGGATGTGACGGTAACAGCTAACTTCGAACCTAATAAGTACAAGGTTGCTTTCGTCTCAGAGGGTAAGACTGTTAAGACTGGTTACTTGGCTTATAAGTCTGAGATAGAACTACCAGCAGACCCAATTAAGGAAGGCTATGCTTTCCGTGGATGGAATCCTGCCGTTGACGCTACTGTTCCAGCCAATGACGTGACTTACACAGCCGTGTTCGACATCAACAAGTACAACGTGGTGTTTACGGTTGATGGTGAGGAGTATTCAAAGGCTTCATTGGAGTATGGTTCAGAAATCAGCGTTCCTGATGCACCAACAAAGACTGGTTATACATTTGGTGGCTGGACAACAGACGCTACTGTTCCTGCTCACGACGTTACTTATGATGCTACGTTCAACGTTAATAGCTATAACGTGATTTTCAATGCCGACAACGGTACTGAGAATACTGTTTACACTCTTGAGTACGGTTCTGCTATCACAGCTCCTGATGCCCCAGAGAAGGAAGGTTATACATTTGTTGGATGGACACCATCTGTAGATGGTGCTACCGTACCTGCTAACGACATCACGTTTACAGCAAACTGGCAGGTTAACTCATACAAGCTCTCATTTGTTGTGGATGGTGTGGCTACAGAATCTTCCGTTGACTTCGGCTCTCCTATCACTACTCCAGATGACCCAAAGAAGGAAGGCTATGATTTTGCTGGTTGGACTCCTGCCGTTGCGGCTACCATGCCAGCAGAGGATGTAACTTATACGGCTACATGGAAACTTGCCAAGTACGTTGTTACGTTCATCTCTGATGGAGTAGCTATATCTACAGCCACTCTTGAATACGGTTCTGAGATTGTTCCTCCAGCTGACCCAAAGAAGAAAGGCTACAATTTCATCGGATGGAATCCTGCCGTTGATGCCACTGTCCCTGCTCATGACGTTACTTATACAGCTTCATTTGGTAAGGGGGCTTTCCTCGTAACATTCATGGTTGACGACAAGGTTTATTCAACTACATCAATGGATTTTGGCGAACTCATCGTGCTTCCTGAAGACCCAACAAAGGTTGGCTACACATTTGCAGGATGGGATAACTACACAGATGGAGCAACCGTTCCTGCTGATAATGTGACTTACACAGCTACATGGAACGTGAACAAGTATAATGTTTCATTCGTTTCTGAGGGAGAAACGGTAAAGTCCGATGAACTCGATTATGGCTCAGCAATAACTCTCCCTGCTAATCCAGAGAAGGAGGGCTATTCATTCGATTCTTGGACACCAGCCGTTGCAGAGACAGTTCCAGCCAACGACGTGACTTACACAGCCACATTCAAGATTAACAAGTACAATGTAACCTTTGATGTTGATGGCAAGGTGTTTAGCACAGCTACACTTGAGTACGGTTCTGTTATCACAGCTCCAGAGTCAATACCTACAAAGGAAGGCTACACATTCAAGTCTTGGAAGGACTATGCTGATGGTGCTACTGTTCCTGCTAATGATATCACTTATGTGGCAGAGTGGACGCCAAACAAATATGTCGTTACTTTCGTGTCTGAAGGCAATATTATTCAGTCAGAGTCTCTCGACTTCGGTTCTGCTATCGTAGTTCCAGATGCTCCAGAGAAGGAAGGCTATTCTTTCGATGGATGGACACCAGCCGTTGCTGAGACTGTTCCAGCAAATGACGTTACTTATACTGCATCATTCAAGATTAACCAGTATGTCGTTTCGTTCAAGTCAGACGATGAGGTGGTGAAGTCAGAGACACTCGACTATGGTACTACTATCACCGTACCAGTTGCACCAACTAAGGAAGGCTACACATTCACAGGATGGGAAGGCTACACGGATGGTGTTACTGTACCTGCTGAGGATGTGACTTACAATGCCACATGGAGCATTAACCAGTACACTGTTACATTCATTGTTGATGGTGATATCCTAAAGACAGAGACACTCGACTATGGTTCACCTATCGTTGCTCCAGATGTGCCTGACAAGGTCGGCTACACATTTGATTCGTGGACACCAGCTGTTGCTGAAACTGTTCCTGCTGAAGATGTGACATACGTAGCCTCATGGAGTACCAATAAATATACCGTAGCCTTTGTCGTAGATGGCGAGACAGTAAAGTCTGAGTCTCTTGAATATGGCACAACAATAGTTCTACCTGATGCTCCAATCAAGGAGGGCTACACATTCACGGGTTGGACACCAGAGGTAGCAGAGACAGTTCCTGCTGAGGATGTGACTTACACAGCTACATGGGCAATTAACTCATACAAGGTTACCTTTATCGTCGATGGCGAGGTAGTAAAGAGTGAAATACTTGAGTACGGTGCTCCTATCGTTGCTCCTACTGACCTTACAAAGGAGGGTTATGTATTGAGCGCATGGTCACCAGAAGTAGCAGAGACTGTACCAGCTAATGATGTTACTTACACAGCTACTTGGGTTGTTTCAGTAGGTATAGAAACAGTATCTCTCTCTGATGCAAAGGATGGTGAGTACTACACTCTGCAAGGTGTTAAGATTGCTCGCCCTACAAAGGCAGGCATCTATGTACATAATGGCAGAAAGGTTGCTCTGAAATAATGAGCAATTAGAAGTACACAAATATAACTCATACAGTTATTTTTCTTACTTTATTTGGGTTCCCTGGTGGCGATTTAGTCAGCAGGGAACTTTCTTATATGTCAAAATATTATACGGAAGAGTGTGAAAGTTTTTGACAGTAAGCGGTTTGGATAAGATTTATGAAGTGGTATATAGTGGAAACGGTTTATCTTTGCGATAAATATTTCGATTTAACTTTATTTGTGGGGAGATAAAAAGGAGTAAAATAGAAGTTAAAGTGGAGTTAAAATGACGAATGTTCATCGCTGAGTGATTGTACGAAATAATCGGCGAATAGTCAATTGTCTCTTTAACTTCCTTTATAACTACATTTTAACTTCTCTTTAACTACAATAATAAAACGGATAGCATTTAGTAAAAAAAGATGAAAGCAATCAGGCTTTACGTTGCATTGGCAACACTTAGTATCTCAGCGTTGAGTTACGCTCAACAGATTTCCCAAAACATTAGGGGTAGGGTTGTGGATGCCCTCACTCATGAACCGATTGAAGCAGCAACGGTGCAATTGACGGATGACCCTTCAAAAGGATGTGTGACGGACAGTACGGGTAGGTTCAGCATTAGCTCCATACCTGTGGGACGTTACTCGGTGGTATGTAAGTTTATAGGTTATGACCCTGTTGAGATAAACGACGTACTTGTTACTTCGGCAAAGGAATCAACCGTGAACATTGAGATGTATGAGAGTGTCAATAAACTCCTTTAACTTCTTAACTTCACATATCAAAAAATAAAGTCAAGTTGTTAAATTAACAACCATAATTCAATCATCTCAGTCATCATTATTTTTTCGTTCTCATTTCGTTTCCCATTTGCCGCCTCTCCGTCGTAACTCCGATGATTCTCCGTTGATCCTTCGTTCTGACTCCGTATCAACCTCATCGGATGTCCATCATATCTCCATCGAATGTCCACCGAATCGATGGACATTCGGTGGAGATGCGGTGGAGATGCGGTGGACATTCTACGGACTTACATAGGAGGATCAACGGAGTCACGACGGAGCATCATCGGAGGAAGAACGAAGAAACAAAACTTACGTTTCGTAGTATTTGTTTCTATTTTTTGCATGTTGATACAATGATGTTTCTGTATCTTGAATAGTCATAACGCGAAAAGAATATGTTAAAAAGTTAAATTTGTAACAGTTAATATTGTATGAATTGTTAAAATCAAAACGGCAAAAATGACCTTAAAAACAATCACTCTATGTTTTGGGCAGTTGCGTAAAAACTTTATTGAATTGTTTGGATATTAAAAATATGTTGTATATTTGCATGCGTAAAGATTATTAACAATTTAAAATCAATAATAAAGAAACAGAAATAATTGTTTAACTTGACATAGGATATAGGAAAGTGTTTGCTTTTACTTGATGCAATTCCGAAATCGCCAAAATGAAGATTGCTCATCAACAATAAAAGTGGATGCTCTCACCGTACGGTGTGGGCTTCATGGTTGTATGAGTATAGGTGTTTGGCGATACCTGGAATTGGCAATCAAGAAAGTTTCACACCTTTCTTTTTGCTGTGTCGCAAAATGCGTATTGTATGTTTTGTAAAAATTGTGGAAAAGAACTACCAATGGATGACAGTAAATATTGTCCTAATTGTGGTGCAAACCAAAACAGCTCAGCATCAAATTTTATTTCGCATGTAAAATCTTTTTATCAAATTCATAAAAAGATAACTATTCTCTATGTCGTATGGCTATTAATCCATTTAAGTCTATATACTAATGCCAGTCATGTAATACGTACATCCCGTAATTATATTGGTGGTTTTAGCTACGTATATCCTAATCCACAAGAAAAATTCTATCCATTTGACAGTTATAATATTGACGATTATGATTTGTCAGAATTGTTATTCTATGTTATAACCATCCCATTTATCGCATATTTGATAATAAAATTCTTAAAAATAATAAAGCATTTATTAAACAAAAGGTTTAAGAAATGAAAAAAGCCACATTTACACTTTTTTTGTCAATGGTTCTTTTGTATAGTTGCAAAGAACAGACATATAGCATTAAGGAATCGGATTTAGATGATATGTATTCATCAGTAGAGGATATGGAATACATAATAGATTCTCTTTTGAGCCAAGGACATGCCAATAAAGATGGGTTATTGGAGTTGAAAGATGAGATTGACTCTCTTCATTCTATTATGGATGAAACCATATATGAAGATGAATTTGAACCAGCACACATGAGATAATTATGAAACATTTGTATCTTATTATTTCGGTACTATTATTCCTTTGTCTTCTTCCGATGCCTTACGGATATTTTATGCTAGTCCGTTTTGTGTCGATGGTTGCTTTTGGTGTAATGGCATACCGATATAGTGAACAAAGCAATGGAACTTTAACCATTACGTTTGTATCACTTGCGTTGTTATTTCAGCCATTCTTCAAGATTGCCCTTGGGCGCATGATGTGGAATGTAGTTGATGTCGTTGTAGCTGTTCTTTTGCTGATTTTATGGTTGAAGGAGCGACATGATTGATAATACTGTGTTTCTCTTCTTTGTGAAAATCAGGAGACATGAAAAAAACGTAAATTTAGAAAATTAAAGAAAATTTAACTCTGAGTTCTCTGTGACCTCTGTGTTTTGAATGAAATTTTCTTTAATTTTCTAAATTTTCGTTTTCTTTATATCCGTTACGATTTAAATATTCGTTTCTTAGAAACAGTATATCAATGTGCTTATTCCTGACTTATCCTTACTGAGCCATTAGGCTGCTTAGTGAAGGTGAACTTGAAACGCTTGATGGTATTTTTTGCATGGTCATAGAGCTTGCTACTGTCGAAGGTCTTGCCGTTGACACGTGTCTCGAAGTGGCAATGCTCGGTAGTGGCACGTCCTGTACGTCCTGTGAGACCTATCGGATGACCAGCCTTGACCCATTGTCCTTCCTTGACGAGGTTCTTGGACTGATGACTGTAGAGAGTCTCAAGTCCGTTGGCATGACGGATGATGACGGTGTTGCCGTATGCGTAGTATATCTTCGACATGACTACCTTGCCCGGGAAAGCAGCATATATGGTGTCGTTAGGTCGTGTCTTGATGTCGGTACCGGCATGACGGCGTTTGCCTCCGTATTGGCTTATTACCTTAGCTCCAGGGAGTGGATAGTGCCACTCGGTGTCTGTGAGTTTATCGAAGTGTATGGAGAACTGATTTCCCTTAGAGAAAGGATTGACGATATTCTCTTCTTTCAACTCCTGCCACTGGTCTATATCAGTCTTGGTGGTATCGGTATCCTGGGCATGGAGTGTGGCACATATTGCCAGTGCCATGGCGGTTGAAATAAGTTTTTTGGTAGTCATTGGTTATTATTTTTTTTAGTGAAAAGTGAAGAGTGAAAAGTGAAAAATACATTTTACTCTTTGGTAAATGCGTTTCCCTAAGTATCTTAGGTAATCTACATTTTTCACTCTTCACTTTTCACTTGATTTTATCTTGCTAAAATTTCGCACACTCGGTCTTGGAAGTTCTGTCCCACTGAGTTCTTGAGCACTCCGTTGATGATGATGGAGAACGCAAGGGTGTGACCGTTGGATGCGGTGATGTAACCGCTAAGGCTGCTTACTCCTGTGAGTGTTCCTGTCTTGGCGTGTACGTTGTATCGTGCATTACTCTTACCCATACGGTCGCTGAGCGTGCCGTCCTTGCCCGAAACAGGAAGGGATGGGTAAAGATACTTGAAAATGTCTTCGTGGGCGTAAGCGTAACGTAAGAGGGCAATCTGAGTGTTTGCTGAGTGGTAGTTGTAGAGACTGACGCCACTACCATCCACAATCTTCACTTGGTCTGTGGATGCTCCTGCGCGACGGATGGTGTTCTCCACGTGGCGCACACCGTCCTTGTAGGTACAAGTCTTGCCCTTGTTGAACTTAGCCAATTGCCAGAACATTGATTCGGCATATAGGTTGTCGGAGTTCTTCATCATGCGCTGAAGCACGGTCTCTATGGTTGTGCTCTCAGTGTAGAAACAGCGTCTGCCCCTGAGAGGCAGGTTCTGCACTCCATAAGGAAATGCCTCGAGGGTATCTCCCTCGGCACTGAGACTACTTACACCGTTGGACTGTAGTACATCGCCAAGCGTCTTCATGAAGTGAAGCCATGGACGGAAGTTCACATCGTCAGAATACTTTGTTGATGCTGGCGAGTTCTGTCCGCGGTCAAAGAGCAAGGCTGGGAGGTAAGGCTCATACTTGGAAGGAACATCGTCCCAGCACCATCCGTTGCCATAGAGGAGTGAGTCCTTCATACTGATGTCTGCATAAAGCTTTCCCTTGATGCTCTTGATGCCCTGGTCCTGTATGTACTTTGCAAGTTCGCACAACTTATCATACGTGTAAGTAGGGTCCATATCACCCACGACATAGATGTCGCCATTGAGTGTGCTGTCAGCTATGCTTCCAGTATAGTATGCCTTGGTGTGGTATTCGTGAGTACCGCCGAGGATACTGAGAGCAGAGATGGCAGTAAGCAACTTCTCTGTTGATGCTGGTCGTAGAACCTTCTTGTCGTTGAATGTGAAGAGTGAAGAGTCTGCACTCAGGTCATAGACACTCATTCCGACTGTGTAGTAGGCATTTCTTGCCTCTTCAGCCATAATGTTAAGTCCTGCCTTTACCTCTTCTTCCCAAGATATGGTGTCTGCGTCTATGGTGTCGTTGGCAACAAGGTCATCGGTAGTGTTGATGTCCTGTGCCCACGCCCCCATGCAGAAGGCAAGTAAAAGTGAAGCAATGCTAATCTTCTTCATCATCTTCGTATTCGTTGTTTCTGTTTATAAGTTTGTTTACCTTGTTGACAAAATCAGCCTCGTTGTCTGGTCTGATAGCAATCTTGCCATTGTCCTTTGTCTCGATTATTAGTGATGAATACAATCCCTTTCCAAACAGGCTTATCTGGTCGGAATGTGTCATCTCAGTAATGTCATCCACGCTGACAACGATATCCTTTGCAAATCGTCCCTTGTGAATGATAAGCAAACCATCGTCAGTAAGTGTGTAGGTGGTGTTTATCATTCTTTCCACAATGATAACCATTGTCAGGAGTATTATGCAAACAATGGCACCAAGTATCTGGCGTGAGCCAAATGGTATCTGCCATACGAAATAAATGGCTACTGTCAGCAGAACTGACAGTAGCACATAATTTCCTATTGATATTTTCGCATGAAATAAGCGAGTCATTTCTTTGAGTTGTGAGCTATGAGTTATAAGTTATGAGTCTTTTGCGAGTCTTGTCTCACAATTCATAACTCACAACCCATAACTCTGTTTCTTACTTTTCCAATGGACTTGTCATTCCTACTTCAATTCTGTTGCCGCTGTTGAGGATTGTCTTGGCAACAGCTGTGATGTCCTCAATAGTGATGGCATTTACAGTCTCCTCGTAAGAGTCAACATAGTTCTTGTTTTCACGAACGATGTTCTTGAGCTGGTTCATCCAGTAGCCATTATTCTTGAGTTTCTCAGCATGGCTGCGGATGAGATACTGCTTAGCCTTGTCAACTTCCTCGGCAGCAGGACCGTCCTTGAGAATCTGTGCAATACCATTGTTGACAACCTCTGTCATGCGAGCAAGCTTGTCTGGTGCTGTAGGAAGATAAATCTGTACGATACCTGTCTCCTCTGGGTAGTCAGAGATATTTGAGTTAACGCCTACAGAGTATGCTCCACCTTCGTCCTCACGTACTGTCTGAGTGTAGAGTGAAGTGAGTACCTGCTCAAGGATGTCAATAGCAAGGATGTTCTTGAGAGTTGCCTTCATTGGTGCGTTGTAGATGAAGAGTACGAGAGCGTTTGGAGTCTCCTGTTCCTTTTCGAACACGTTCTTTACGTTACCCTTGACCATAGTATAGTTGATGGTCTTGTAAGTCTCGTTTCCCTTGACTGTTGGGAGTGCGCCAAGATACTTAGCGATGAGTGGTGCTACAGAATCTGCGTTGAGGTCACCCACGAAGAAGAATGTGAAGTCGTCACCATCAGCAAAACGCTCCTTGTAAATCTCCATACAACGGTCAAAGTTGATGCCGTCGAGGTCGTCTGCACGAAGACGCTTAGCACGTGGAACATCGTTATATATTACCTTTGCGATAGTGTCCTGAAGTGCTGTCTGTGGATTAAGTTCATTGTTCTTGAGGCTTGCCTTTGAACGCTGAATCTGTGATGTGAACGCATCGTTGTCCATACGTGGAGCTGTGAAGCGGAGATAAGTGAGCTGGAGGAGAGTCTCGAAGTCCTTCTTTACGCAAGAGCCGGAGATGCCTTCCTCACGAGAAGAGATGTAAGGTGAAGCTGATGCCTGAATACCTGACAGTCTCTTGTTGAGGTCTGTGTTGCTGAGTGAACCGATACCACCAATTGATATCATGTCGGCATTGCTTGTCTGGAGATATTCATCATCGCTATAGAGAGAGTTACCTCCCCAGCTTGTTGCTGACATTGAAATCTGGTTAGGTGAGAAGTCTGTCTGCTTTACATATACCTTGATACCGTTCTTGAGGGTGATGACCTTAGAACCAAATGGTGCGTCCTTGATGCTCTTTACCTTTCCTTCCTTAGGAAGTGCAGAGATGAGTGGTTCGTTGTTTACCTCTTCCTTGAGTGGTTCGATGTTCTCACTCTCTACAGCCTTGATGTAGCTGATGAGTTGTTCCTTAGTAGGGAGGTTGATGCCTTCCTTGTCTGGAGCAAATTCGAGAATTACGAGGTTAGAGTCTGGAAGCTGCTTGAGAGTCTGGTTGATTGCCTCAAGAGGAATAGAAGGTACCAACTGGTTCATTGTAGCATATTCCCACTCGATATTGTTCATAGGCTCGTTGTCGAGGAAGTTGCGAACACACTGGTTAACGAAGTTGGCACTCTCAATCTTGTCTCTGTGGAGATAAGAACGCTCTACCTGTGAGAGGTATTCTGCCTTGAAACGCTCATATTCGCCAGCTGTGAAACCGAAACGCTTAGCACGGAGAATCTCGCGATAGAGAGCCTGAACTGCTTCTTTCTCACCATTATCCTTGAACTGAACACCACCATAGAAACAATCCATAGTCTTTGCTACAAGGAATTCATCATATCCGAATCCTGCACCGATGAATGGAGGATTAGGCTTAGTGACGATGTCGCTTATGCGCTCCTGGAACATGCTGCTGATAGCCTCTGTGATGTAGTTCATGGCTACATACTGGATTGTAGGCTTCATCTCACGTGGGAATGCTGGTGACTTCCACATAAGCTGAATCATGCAACGTGACTGCTCCTTGTCCTTCTGGATTGATACGATAGGCTCCTTATTGTCAGGAACAGGGAAGAATACACGCTGGCTTGGATTCTCTGCAGCCTTGATGTCTGCAAATGTGTTCTTAATCTTGTTCTCTACCTCATCCACATTCACGTCACCTACGATAACGATAGCCTGAAGGTCAGGACGGTACCATTGCTTGTAGTAGTCGCGGAGTGCCTTGTAAGGGAAGTGCATAACGATGTCCATAGTACCGATAGGCATACGGTTAGCGTACTTACTTCCAGGGTAAACCTCCTTGAAGGCTTCTTCCTGCATACGCATCATGGCACTACGACGCATACGCCATTCCTCATTGATGACACCACGCTCCTTGTCAATCTCCTTGTCTTCGAGGAGAAGGTCGTGGCTCCAGTCGTGAAGGATGAGGAGACAAGAGTCAATGGCTCCTGGAATCTCCACGTTCACGTTGTCGATGTTATATACTGTCTCGTCAAACGAAGTATAGGCGTTAAGGTTCTCGCCGAACTTGACACCAATCTTCTCAAGATACTTCTTGAGGTTGTCACCAGGGAAGTTCTTCGTTCCGTTGAAACACATGTGCTCAAGGAAGTGAGCAAGACCGAGCTGGTTATCTTCCTCCTGCATAGAACCTACGTTCTGAGCAATATAGAAGAATGCTCTCTTCTCTGGCCACTCGTTGTGACGAATGTAATAAGTCAAGCCGTTTGGCAGAGTGCCCTTCTTAATCTGAGGGTCTGCTGGCACATTCATGTTCTGTGCTGATACGTTTACGACCGCACAGAAAAGCATACTTAATGCTAAAAAGATTTTTTTCATTTTTTTGTTTTCCTTTTTAGTTGTCAAGGAATGACGGTATTTATTTGTGTTAATATTATTTTGAGTAAAAAATGAATAGTGAAAAGTGAAAAATACTCATTACTCAAGGGTTCTTTATATTTTTCACTTTTCGTTTTTCACTTTTTACATCAAATTACTTTTTCTTGTCAAGCGCATGCTTTTCGTAGTCAACAGTATAGTGAAGACCACGGCTCTCCTTGCGCTCAAGTGCCTGACGCGTGATGAGATAACCAACGTTAATCATGTTACGTAATTCGCAGATGTCCCTTGTTGGTTTCACACGCTTGAAGAGATGCTCTGTCTCCTCATAGAGAAGGTCAAGACGCTCCCATGCACGATGAAGTCGAAGGTCAGAACGCACGATACCCACGTAGGTTGACATAATCTGTCCCACCTCCTTGGCATCCTGTGCAATAAGCACCTTCTCCTCGTTGGTCATTGTTCCCTCATCATTCCACTCAGGTATGTTCTCGTTGAAGTCGTAATTGTCAATAACCTCAAGTGAGTGCTTTGCAGCAGCATCAGCATATACAACAGCTTCAATGAGTGAGTTGCTTGCAAGACGGTTTCCTCCATGGAGACCTGTGCATGAACACTCGCCCACGGCATAGAGACGCTTGATAGAACTCTGACCGTCGAGGTCAACCTGAATACCTCCACACATGTAGTGTGCCGAAGGAGCAACAGGAATATACTGCTTTGTGATGTCTATGCCGATAGAGAGACACTTGGCATAGATATTTGGGAAGTGCTTCTTTGTCTCCTCTGGGTCCTTGTGTGTAACGTCAAGACACACA